>JBNKEN010000391.1:0-25465 GCA_050288805.1 Pseudoalteromonas sp. | reverse complement strand
GCGTGCAGGGCTTTAACAGCCTAAATAAACGTTTAAAAAAGGCCGCAACTAGTTGCGGCCTTTTTTAAACGTTTATTTAGGCTGTTAAAGCCCTGCACGCTCTTTGATAACGGCAATCAGCGGAGAACCACCGAAACCATTTTCGTTGGCCCAGGCCAAGTCTGCACCGTCTTCCAGAGAGCTCTTAGGCAGACTTTTGATGATGAATTCACCCGCATCATTTGCACCACTTACCAGCGCATGACATAAAAGGTTGTTACCGTTACATTGTACCGAGTCATTGATGTCGCGAATCTTTAAACGCGCATCTTTCAGCGTCTTGCGCAGACGAGTCTTGTCATCGGCTGCAATATATTCACAAATACTCACCGCCAGTTGATCGGTGTTCGCACTGGCAGTTGTAGCAAACAGCATAGAACCAGAAAGAACAGCCGTAGATACAAGCATGGACATCAATTTCATTGGTTAGCACCTTATTAATACTTTAGTCTTAAAAAACAGGTTATTATTTTAGCAGCAGCAATATAATAACGCAACAAAATCAGACTTCTTTACTATAGAAAGCAAAACGATAGCCGTATTTATTCGTATCGTCCGGCCCGTAAACGTCCTCCGACTCCAAGCGCCACGCGGCAATTGCATTGTAATCGGGAAAACAGGTATCCCCCTCAACGTCCAGATCGATAAAGGTTAGATAAAGTCGCTCGCATCGGTTGAGGAACTGCTGATAGATGTTACCACCGCCGATAATCATCACTTCTTCTACATCTGCTACCAGAGCAAGCGCTTCATCGGGGGTGGTCACAACCTCGACGCCTTCACTCTGAAAGGCCGCATTACGCGAGATCACTATATTGCGACGCCCCGGTAAAGGACGTCCTATAGACTCAAACGTCTTACGTCCCATAATAACGGGCTTGCCTAAGGTCACCTGCTTAAAGTGTTTAAGATCGGCCGGTAAATGCCAGGGCATCTGATTGTCCTTTCCGATCACCCGATTATTAGCCATCGCGGCTATCATTGAAATTATCACGATAAAAATTCACTCTTATTATTATAAAAAACAGGGACATCAGCCCCTGTTCTATGCATTAATTTAGCGCTCGTAGATGACTTCAACGTCGTAGTCATCGTCATCCCAGTCATCCCAGTCGTCGTCGCTGTCAACCGCCTGCTTATGATAGGTGTCCCACTTGAACTCGACTTCCTCTTCCGAGATTTCCTCAAATTTTTCCTTCGGCAGGCTATCCAGCAACGCCATGATATCGTAACACAACTGATCCGTGTTGAAGCGATTGACGGCTGAGATACGATATATATGGTCCTCAATACCCAGCTCGGCAGCAATGGTATTACAGACTTCATCTAGCTCATCTTGCGGCAACAGATCTATCTTGTTTAGCACCAACCAGCGCGGCTTGTCGGCCAGCTTAGGGCTGTACTGATGTAGCTCGTTAATGATAGCAAAGGCGTTATCAACCGGATCTGAGCCGTCGACAGGCATGACATCAACTATGTGCAATAACACACGACAGCGCTCCAGGTGCTTAAGGAATCGAATTCCTAACCCGGCCCCTTCGGAAGCCCCTTCGATCAATCCCGGGATATCCGCGATAACGAATGATTTATTGCTTTGCGGACGAACCACCCCAAGATTTGGGATCAGGGTGGTAAACGGATAATCCGCGACCTTGGGCTTGGCAGCAGAAACACTGCGGATAAAGGTAGACTTACCGGCGTTTGGTAAACCCAATAAGCCCACATCGGCAAGCAACATCAGTTCAAGCTTGAGATTACGAACCTCACCAGGTGTACCCAGCGTTTTTTGTCTTGGCGCCCGGTTTGTGCTTGATTTAAAGCGCGTGTTGCCCAAACCATGGAATCCGCCCTTAGCAACCAGCAGTTTTTGACCGTTGCGCGTCAAGTCACCGATAGCTTCCTGAGTGTCGACATCGGTGACACGCGTACCAACAGGAACCTTAAGCACCAAATCAGCGCCTTTCTTACCGGTACAGTTACGTCCCTGACCGTTCGTACCACGTTCAGCCCTGTGAAAGCGCTCAAACTGATAGTCGATCAGGGTATTTAAGTTTTCATCAGCTTGCAGATAAACGCTGCCGCCGTCACCACCGTCACCGCCATCGGGGCCGCCGTCCGGCACAAATTTTTCACGTCGGAACGAGACGACGCCACTGCCACCGTCACCAGCTTCGGCGCGAATTTCCACTTCATCAACAAATTTCATGATTACTCACTTCAGGTAAAGCTAAAAGCCAATATCTAGCTGTATTATAACAAGCTTAATTTTATTTGCGGTCAGGATAAAAACAAAAAACCCCGCCTAGGCGGGGTTTTTCGAAAGCGTTGTAGCCGATTACTCAGATACGATGCTTACGTATTTGCGGTTCAGAGGACCTTTCTGTTCGAACTGAACTTTACCGTTTGCAGTTGCGAACAATGTGTGGTCTTTACCCATACCAACGTTTGAACCAGCGTGGAATTTAGTACCACGTTGACGAACAATGATGCTACCCGCAAGAACTGATTCGCCGCCGAAACGCTTAACACCTAGGCGTTTACTTTCTGAATCACGACCGTTACGAGTACTACCAGCTGCCTTCTTATGTGCCATCTTTCTGTACCTCTAATTAAGCGCTAATGCCAGTGATTTTAACTTCAGTGAACCATTGACGATGGCCCATCTGCTTACGAGAATGCTTACGACGTCTAAACTTAACAATCTTCACTTTCTCGCCACGACCGTGAGATACAACCTCAGCTGTAATCTTGCCACCGTTTACGAACGGTGCACCGATCTCGATTTTCTCACCATCAGCAACTAGAAGTACTGTATCAAATTCAACAGCTGCACCAGTTTCAACGTCCAGTTTCTCTAGACGAATCGTTTGACCTTCAGTCACACGGTGCTGTTTACCACCACTTTGGAAAACCGCGTACATAATTAACTCCGTCTGTGCGCCCTCAAATCGACGCAACTAAATATTCTTCAATAGGGCGCGAATTCTACGCCAAATTGCCATAAGTGGCAACCCTATTTTGAGAAAAAAGAATAAAAAATAGCTGCTCGCGGGGCAAATCTAAAATTTTCCATATTCTACCCCAATTTTGCCCCTTGCCAAGGACTGATTGAGCCAGAATGTAAAATATTTTTCATATAACTACTCGCAGCCCGCCCGTTCACATTTTTTGCCACCCCGTTATGCCGGCACGCCAGTAATTTGTCGAGCTGCCCCGTTTTTTGGTGTACAATCGCGCTGCACTACAGTGAAAAATAAGAATTGGCTCGGAGATCAATGGATATTAAAGCTATCCAGGCGCTAATCGAAAACGATATGCACAGCGTCAACCAACTCATACATGCGCAAATGCAATCGGATGTTGCCCTGGTCAGCCAGCTTGGCTTCTACATAGTAAACAGCGGTGGAAAGCGCGTCCGTCCCATGTTGGCGATCCTTGCGGCCAAAGCCTTAGGCTACCAAGCGGATAAGCATATAACGCTTGCGACCATCATAGAGTTTATCCACACCGCAACGCTGCTCCACGATGACGTGGTCGACGAGTCCGATTTGCGACGTGGCACACCCACGGCGAACGCCGAGTTTGGCAATGCTGCCAGTGTACTGGTCGGTGACTTCATTTATACCCGCTCGTTCCAGTTAATGGTCGGCCTTGGAAAAATGGAGATCATGGGTATTCTGGCCGAAGCCACCAACGTCATCGCCGAAGGTGAAGTGCAGCAGCTGATGAACTGTAACGACCCGGATACGACGGAAGAAAGCTACATGCAGGTGATTTACAGTAAAACAGCCAAGCTGTTTGAAGCTGCAACCCGCTTGGCTGCCATTCTGACCGAGCAGGACGAAAGAACCGAAACCGCGATGCGTAATTACGGTATGCACCTGGGAACCGCCTTCCAATTGGTCGACGACGTGCTGGATTACAGCGCCGACGCAGCCCAGCTAGGCAAAAACATCGGTGACGACCTCGCCGAAGGCAAGCCAACCTTACCGCTTATCTACGCGATGAAAAAAGGCACTTCCGAGCAACTAACTCTGATCAGAAACGCCATTGAAAAGGGCGGAGAGCGAGATAACCTTGCCAAGGTTCTTGAGGCTCTGGAGCAAACCAGAGCGCTGGAATTTACCATGGAAAGGGCGCGACAGGAGGCCGACAAGGCCATAGCCTGCCTGGAAGTGCTGGAAGAAAGCGATTATAAAACGGCGCTTATTGCGCTCGCCAACATATCGGTTTCCCGGGATCACTGATCCCCCTTTATTTTCAGTCAGACATAAAAAAACCTTTCCAGTGGAAAGGTTTTTTTATTCATGCAATCCCTGCACTCACCCTACGGGCGCCTTCGGCGTTAAAATTCATTCCCGAAGAATTTGCATCTCGATCATTCAGCGTGTTTACGCCATGGCCTGCTGTAGTTTCTTCATTGCCGTTTTTTCCAACTGACGTACACGCTCTGCCGAGACCTGGTATTTCTCTGCCAGCTCCTGCAGGGTACTTTTTTCATCCGCCAGCCAACGAGCCTGTACTATGTCCTGAGAACGCTCATCCAACGTTTTCAACGCAGAATACAAACGGCTATGGGATTGCTCCTGCCACTGCTCCTGCTCCACCGTTTCAGCCAATTCTGAGCTTTGATCCGTCAGGTACTGAACCGGAGAATAGGTTGAACCCGCAGCATGCTCGTCTTCATCCTGGCTCAGGTCGAAGCCCATGTCCTGGCCGCTCATGCGCGATTCCATTTCCCGGACTTCTTTTTCGCTGACACCCAGCTCACTAGCGACGGTGGCGACCTCTTCCTGGTTAAACCAACCCAGACGCTTCTTGTTTTTACGCAGGTTAAAAAACAGTTTACGCTGCGCCTTGGTCGTTGCCACCTTAACGATACGCCAGTTTTTCAAAACGTATTCGTGAATTTCAGCCTTGATCCAATGCACGGCGAACGACACCAGACGCACGCCAACGGTCGGGTCGAAACGTTTGACCGCCTTCATCAAGCCGATGTTACCTTCCTGGATCAAATCCGCCTGGGGCAGTCCATAACCGGAATAGCTTTTCGCTATATGGGCAACAAAACGTAAATGGGACATAATGAGCTGCTTTGCCGCTTCTAGATCGCCATCCTGTTGCAACCGGCTTGCTAACGCCTTTTCCTCTTCAGCATCCAACATAGGTATCGTACTGACAGCCTGCAAATAACCTTCTATGCTTGCACTCTGGTGTCCGATTGTCAGCGCCGTAGCGTTTAAATTCATACTCATTATTCACCTCTGAAGATAAACATTTCGAACCAGTTTAGCACTCTTTTCCAGAGAGTGCTAACTTGAATTTAGCAGATTTGACTCAAGCTAGTCCAGTTAGTTCAGCCATGCAACGAAAAACAATCAACATATTGAAAAATAAAGAAATTAAAATTTACGAGAGTAACCTTCACTGCAATAGTGAAGGCTAACAGAAGATAATGACAGGAATAATATGGCCAGGAGAGATAAATAGTTACACTTTATCCGGTTCGATTGCCTTGATATAGCGATTGACCGAGAGAAATGATCCCAACAACCCCAACACCACCGCCAAGACAAGTAATATCAGCAACTCCTGACCGCTCAGGCCAATCAGCATAAAATCGGATTTATAAATGGTCGTCACCTGCTCGACCGCCGATTCCAGCCACCACATCATCAGCATAATGCAGATAAAAGAGAAAAAGCCGCCGACGATGCCATACCAGATCCCCGTCCACAAAAAAGGCGCCTGGATAAAGCCGTTTGTCGCGCCCACCAGCTTCATTACCTGTATCTCTTCCTTTTTATCCATAATGGACAGGCGAATTGTGTTGCCTATGATCAGGATCACCGACGTCAGCAACAACATGGCGATGGTGATCACACTTTCTTTCAACAGGTTCAAAAGCGCATTTAAGCGCTCCAACCATTCGATATCCAGCTTACCGAAGGCCACTTCCCGCTCGTCTTCCAGTTTGCGTAACAACTCGCGTGCAGCTTCCGGCTTTCGGTACTTGCTGACGGGTGTCACCAATACGACATCCGGCAACGGATTGCTGTCAAGGTAGTCGAGCGCCTTGGCAAAACCGGATACCTGTTTAAACTCTTCAAGCGCATCGGTGCGGGAAATAAAACTGACACTCTCTACTTCTGGGTATAAGGCCAGACGTTTGACCAGGCTTTGTGTTTGCTGTTCTGTGGTTTTTTCCCTTACAAACAGCGAGATCTCGGCCGCATTCTCAAAACCAACGCTGACCGTTTGGACATTTTTAACCACCAGATACAGGGTTGATGGCAATGTCAGGCTTAACCCCAACACGGCGATCGTCATCAGGGAGGCCGCCGGCGTGCGCCACATTTCCCCCAGGCTGTACACCCCTTGGCGGATCAAATTCAGAAAAACAAAGTACTGGCGGGTGATAAAATTGTTGGACACTTTCTCCGCTTGGGTTACACGCCCTTTAAATAATAAACTCATGGCATATCCTGCAGCAGGGGATCGTTAATAAGCCGCCCGGATTTAAGAGTCAGGCTGCGGTATTTCATCCTGGCAATAAGACCGAGATCATGGGTCGCAATCAAGACCGACGTACCGTGACGATTGAACTCTTCGAACAGCGAGAGAATTTCCATGGATAATTCGGGATCCAGGTTACCGGTCGGCTCATCCGCCAGTAACAGCGGAGGCGAATTAACGATTGCCCGGGCAATACCGACGCGTTGCTGCTCGCCTCCCGAAAGGGTAGCCGGATAACAGCGAGCCTTGTCCAGAAGCCCCACCTTATCGAGTGCCCCATTGACCCGTTTGGCCAACTGGCCGCGGTGCATGCCTTCGATGACCAAAGGCAAGGCAACATTGTCGAATACCGTATAGCGTTCCAACAACCTATGGTTCTGGAAGATGATTCCGATATCACGACGCACGAAAGGAATTTGTCTTTGCGTAATACGATTGAGGTCAATGCCGTTGATCAGCACCTGGCCCGCCGAAGGGCGCTCCATCACACTGATCAACTTCAACAGGGTGCTCTTGCCCGCGCCGCTATGACCGGTCAGAAAAGCCAGCTCGCCGGGTTCAAGATGAAAGCTGACCTTTTCCAGCGCTTTATGGCCGCCGGGATAGGTTTTACTGACTTGCTGAAACTTTATCATTGTTATTGTCTTTGCAGCCTGGGGCCAAAGGCCCCGTTCGGTTTACTGTTCGTCCTGGCTAAATAATGCGGCAATGAAATCGTCGCTGTCAAATGGCCGCAGGTCATCGATCCCCTCACCGACACCTATGTATCGAATAGGCACGCTGAACTGATCTGCAATCGCGAAAATAACCCCCCCCTTCGCGGTACCGTCCAGCTTGGTCAGCGTGATCCCCGTCAGGCCGACGGCCTGATCGAACAGCTTAACCTGGCTGATGGCGTTCTGCCCGGTTCCCGCATCGATTGTCAACATGACTTCGTGAGGCGCATCCGGGTCGATTTTTTTCATTACCCGGGCGATTTTTTCCAGTTCCTGCATCAGGTTGTCTTTATTTTGCAGGCGTCCGGCGGTATCCGCAATCAACACGTCAACGTTGCGGGCCTTGGCCGCCTGGAACGCATCGAAGACCACCGAAGCGCTGTCGGCGCCGGTATGCTGTGCGATCACCGGAATATTATTGCGTTCGCCCCAGACCTGCAGCTGCTCAACCGCAGCCGCGCGGAAGGTATCACCGGCGGCCAGCATCACTGATTTACCTTCCTGCTGGAACTGTTTGGCAAGCTTACCTATGGTGGTGGTTTTACCCACACCGTTTACACCCACCATCAGGATCACGAACGGCTTTTTGTCTTGGGGGATTTGCAACGGTTGCTGGGCCTTGGCCAGCATGTTCGCCATTTCCTGCTTCATCAGCTCATACAGGGCTTCGGCATCCTTCAGCTGTTTGCGATCGGCCGCATCCGTCAGGTTATCGATAAGCTTCATGGTGGTATCGACACCGAGATCCGAGGTCAGCAGCTGCGTTTCCAATTCCTCGAAAAGTTCGTCATCGATCTTTTTCCCCCGGAACAGCGAGGCAAAGCCCGAGCCCAGGTTCGATTTGGTCTTCAGCAGTCCTTTCTTTAGGCGCGAGAAAAAACTTTCACGTTGCGGTTTTTCCTGCTCTTTTACGGATTGCGCTCGGCGTTCGGCTTCTTCACGCTCCGCCTGCTCTTGCGCTAACCGTGCCTGACGCTCGGCTTCTTCACGCTCGGCCTGTTCTTTTGCCAGTTGAGCCCGGCGTTCGGTTTCTTCACGCTCGGCCTGCTCTTTCGCCAGCTGAGCCCGGCGTTCGGCCTCTTCGCGCTCCGCCTGTTCTTTTGCAAGTTGAGCCTGACGCTCGGCTGCTTCATGCTCCGCAGCTTCTCTCTTTAGCTGTTCTTCCTGCGCTGCTTTTTCTTCCGATGCTTTTTCTTCTGATTTATTGCCGAAACCGAACCAGGAAAGAAATTTGCTTTTTTTTGCCATGCTAGCTGATAACCACTTTATTAATTCTGATAAACTTAGGCGAGTCCGCTATGGAAACCTTAAAATCACGGAAATATCCGGGGATTTCCACGGCGGCTACATCGTGTAATGGCGGCCATATTAACATTTTCCGGTTCGATGAAAAATGAATATTATTCGCACATTTAAATCACCTCTTAGCCTGCGAGCACTATGAGAAAAAAGCCAGCTTCCAACCAGCAAAAACCGTCAGGATTTATCCGTATCATCAGCGGTCGTTTTCGCGGTCGTAAATTACCCGTTCGCGACGTCAACGGACTCAGGCCAACCACCGACAGGGTTAAGGAAACATTGTTCAACTGGCTGATGCAAAGTACTCACGGCAGCCGGGTGTTGGATTGTTTTGCCGGTTCAGGCGGCCTCGCGCTGGAAGCACTCTCCCGTCACGCCGAGTACGCCATGTTGTGTGAAAAAGATAAAGAAGCGGCCAGTCAACTGAAGGCCAATATCGCTTCGCTACAGCTCGACAATGCGGAGGTACGTCAGGGCGATTCGCTGCAACTTTTAGCGACCCCACCACCGCAAGCGTTTGATTTGGTGTTTGTCGATCCGCCCTTTCGTCTCGGGTTGGCCGGGCCGGTATGCCAGCTGCTGGAACAGCATCAGTGGCTTGCGGAAGGAGCCCTGATCTATGTCGAGGTGGAAAAGGAGCTCACATTGACGGAGATCCCACATAGCTGGTCTTTGCTGAAGGAAAAAACAGCCGGCCAGGTTACCTGCAGGTTATTCGAACGGCAAGGTTGAGGGCATATGCCCTCTCAATCGCGTTAAAGCTCGAGACCTATATTGGTCTGGCCATCGGCCAGCGCCAACTCTTTTAATCCCTTCACGCTGTCGTTTTCTATACGCCCCATTTTTTCGACGAAGTCTACCAGTTCGCCCAATACTTCTATCTCGTATTGCATCAGCGGGTGTTCGCGCACCATTTGATTGTCGAATTCAGTGTCGTCACAGGTAAACTGGTACTCGACCATCCGTGCAACCGTGCCTTGAGAAATTTTGCTGACGTTGACGAATTCCAGCTCATCCTTGGCCATCAAGCCATGCAGCAGGGTCAGCAAGGCCGTCGCCACATCGATGGCGGGATACACGCCAAACATATCAAAATCGGCCAGTTCGGGTACATTCGGTTCGACTTTTTCAACCTGTTTTTCCAGGCTGATCTTGCTTTTGGGATGAAGGATTTTTTCCCAGCAGACATTCAGCGCATTACGCAGCGCGGTAGCATCGCCAAATCCGGTCGCCTCACTGAACAGATCGTAATTGGGTAACATACGCTCCATCAGGGCGCAGGCCAGCACCGCTTTTTGCAGATAGTTAAGCTCTCTAATGCGCTGAAAGTTATTGGGTTTTCTCATTATTTTCCGCCATACACGACCAACACAGGTCAAATGCAGCTCCATTTGCTTCCCCGCAGACACTGCAGTACCAGTCAGGAGCCAGTTCTTTTCGTTGGCGGTATTCTAACAAGATTTGTTCGGCAAGGCGCTGTTTAATCTCATAAACCAGCACCTTCACCCAGGTTTCCGGCTGCGGTATTTCACCAAGCGCCCCGGCCAATGCCTCACCGTAAACCTGGCAATCGATACCTGAGTTTTGCAAGAGCCCCTTTACGATATTCGCTTCTACGCTATCCGCAGCCAGGTAGACAGGCACCCAAGCAAACGGCTCCCGCATCAGGCCTCCAATTGTTTTTGTGCGTACTCAAATTTCAGCTTAAATTCCATCATGCGAGCCTCCACCTCTTCCAGCCGATGCTGTAGTTCCAGGTTCTCGGCACGCACCTTGTCAAAGGCACTGCGGGCCTGCAGCGAATCCCCTTCCATGCGGGAAACCAGGCTGGCATTGCGTTCCTGCTCGGCCTTAAGCTGGTTGTTCATGCGCTCCAATTCCCGTCCCGATTCGGCCAGTCGTTGTTGCTGCTCGCTGCTTAATGTACTGAAGGAGTCGAGCTGAGCCTGCAATCGCGCGTTTTCATCTGTGCTTTGCTGCAATTGTGCTTTTTGCGCTTCGATTTCCTGAAGTCTCGCGTTTAATTGCGTTTGGAGGTCCTGCTGAACAGATTCCAGTTTGCTCTTCTGTTCGGCGTCCTGTTTCGCGTGTTGCTGCTGCTCGGAATCCAGTTTCACCTTGAATTCCTGAACTTGTTGTTGCGCAGCCTTCAGCTCCCGACGCAATTCGGCGAGTGCTTCCGCTTCCTCTTTCAATTGCTGCTGCAGCGCTTGCCTGCCCTGTTCAAGGAGGCTTTTTTCTGAAACCAGGGATTGCATTTCCTCCGTCGACTCGGCCATTTGCTGTTGCAACTGCTGTTTTTCCTGTTGCAGCGCGTCCAGCTGCTGCTTTTGATTCTCTGCAAGTTGCTGGATACGCCCCTGGGTTTGCGCCTGCTGCTGCAACTGCAGGGACTTTTCGTCCAGCTGCGCTTTTAGCTCGGTAAGTTCCGCGTTCTGCTTTTCAACTAGATTTTTATGATGGGTAAGTTGTGACTCACTTTCTTCATAAGACCGAGTTAACTCTTCCAGTCGAGTGTTCAATTCGGCTTGTTTTGCTTGCTGCTGTGACAGCGTGGAATGGGTTTCCTGATGCTGCTGTACAGAAGCTTCCAGCGAGGCCGCATTTTTTTTCAGCGCAGCAATCGCTTTATTGGCATCGGCCAGTGACTCCAGCAGTTCCTTTTTCTCACCTTCGCCGTTCAACACGTCGTTTTCCAAGGTCTGAACCTTGACCGCCAGTGCCCCCGCTTCCCGTGCTTTGTCGCTCAGCTGGCGGTTTTCCTCTTGCACCTCTTGTAGTTGCCGTTGCAACATATCGAGTTCATCGGTATCTCGACCGGCATCGGCGAGCAGGGCCTTATCCTGGTTCACACTAAGGGTTGCAGCAACACAGGCCGCACTGATTTGCCGGGCATACTGTTCGACCATGGGTTGCATTAACGACTTGAATACTTCGGTATCTGGGGCTGCATTGGTCAGTTCGCGATTAATATCTTGGGGGTTCAGCCCAAAGCGTTCGGCCAGCACGGCGACGAAGTCCTGCATCGATTGTTCCGGCTCCGCTAAAGCGAGGTTTTCTTTCTTTGATTTATTGCTCATTGCATCTCCTGGCATTCGCTTTTACGATTACGCATATTGCTTAAGCCAATGATATTCAACCACGTGCAAATACCTATTGCTTGGTTAACAATAGTAAAAGACACGCAAACTGGAAACTATAATGACACTAACGACACCCGGATTGCTATTCCCCGCCATATCTTTACTACTTTTGGCCTACACCAATCGTTTCTTGGTGTTGGCGCAATTGATACGAGAATTGAACGCCCGCGAGGGTGAACATATCCGGGCCCTGGTCAGGGCACAAATAGACAACCTGAGAAAACGCATTAAGCTCATCCGTATCATGCAGTTTTATGGCGTCGCCGCGTTTTTGCTTTGCACCCTTGCCATGTTTGCGCTGTTTTTAGAGCTCCCCGTCATCGGCACCTGGTTGTTCGGCATCAGTCTGCTCTGCCTGACCGCTTCCCTGCTGACCTCGCTCTACGAAATTCACATTTCTTGCGATGCCATTGAGATCGAGTTGAGAAATATAGAGATCAAACCCCCACATCCCTCGGAGCAGGAAGGTTGAGTGTATTTTTGCGGCGCACTAAATAATTAAAACTATACTTATAACTAAACGCCCGCATTAACAGGTTACAGAATGTGAATGATTTTTTATTTGCCAAGGATCACGAGCCACAGACTCAGGCACATAACGAATTAACCAAATTTTGGGATGTATTAGTCGTTGACGATGAAGAAGATGTTCACCAGGTCACTAAGCTCGTACTTTCGGGTTTTAACTTTGAAGGGCGGCCCCTCAGATTCCATCACGCTTACTCCGCGAGAGAAGCAAAAGACAAATTAAGCGAATGCGAGAATATTGCGGTCGGCCTCATCGATGTTGTGATGGAAACCAACCATGCCGGGCTCGAGCTGATCCACTATATTCGTGAGGATCTCGACAATCATGATATTCGTTTGATACTGCGTACAGGTCAGCCCGGTGAAGCCCCGGAAGAATCGGTGATCCGTGATTACGACATCAACGACTACAAAAACAAAACCGAATTAACCGCCATCAAACTGAAAACCCTGCTTTACTCCGCCCTTCGCGCACACCGCGATATTCAGACCATCGAACACCATAAAAAGGGGTTAGAGCAGATCATCAATGCATCCTCCAATTTTCTCAAATGCGATTCGGTGCACGAATTTGCATCCACGATTTTGAATTATGTTTCGCGCGTCATCGGACTGGATGACGCCGATATCTATTGCGCCGCGGCGGTCAATGCACAAAGCGCCCCGGGCACAGATTTCAAGTTACTGGCAGCCAGCGGCGAAATGCCCGAACCGCAACAAAGCTGTATCCCGGATGAAGTTAAAACGCTGTTTATCAATGCCCATAACCAGAAAACCTCACTGAAGGATGACTCCACCTTTGTCGGCTATTTCCCCACAAAATGCGGGCTTGAAACCATGCTCTATGTCAGCAAGCCCTCGGCACTGCATACCGACGACCATCAACTGCTGGAATTTTTTGCAAACAATATCGCGCTGGCTTACGACAATCTGCAACTCAGGGATATGGTCAAGGAATCGCAAAAAGAACTTTCCTACATTCTGGGGGAAGCGGTAGAAAAACGTTCGAAAGAAACCGGTTCACACGTTAAGCGTGTGGCGCTTTATAGTCACCAGCTGGCGGTTCTCAGCGGTCTTAGCAACTATCAGGCAGAGATCATTAAGCTGGCTTCACCGCTGCATGATATAGGTAAAATCAGTATTCCGGATTCGATTCTGAACAAACCCGGCAAACATGATGAGCACGAATGGAACATCATGAAACAGCATGCCGAAATAGGCTATGAAATACTCAAACATTCGAGCAATGAAATCCTGATGTGTGGCGCCTCTATCGCTTACGAACACCACGAAAAATGGGATGGTTCCGGCTATCCCCGAGGCTTGTCCGGCAACCAGATCAATATCGTCGGCCGGATCACCGCGCTGGCGGATGTCTTCGACGCACTCGGCAGCGACCGCTGCTATAAAAAAGCCTGGCCGTTAGAGGACATTCTCAATTTATTAAAACAAGAAAGAGGCAAGCATTTCGATCCCAAACTCATCGATCTTTTTTTAGGTAACTTAGAGTTGTTTTTAGCGATCAGAGAAAGATATCCAGATTAACCCTCGGATAAAGCACCACTTTCAATTTCGGGTACAATGGAATATGATTGCCAAAGGTGGGTAGCTTCCGTTCGACCGGCTACAACGCGCTAACTTGCTTAAAGAGGGAACTAAAGTGAGATTTGATCAGCTCAAACAATTTCTGGTACTCGGCCATTTACGTCATTTTCGCCAAGCTGCAGAGCAGACAGGGATTAGTACTTCGGCTCTGACCCGCAGTATTCAAACTTTGGAGGAGCAAGTCGGCTATCGTCTCGTCGCTCGCTCTACCCGCTCCGTTGAACTCACTGCCGAAGGAGAAATCTTTTTGCAGTTTTGTCAGCACTCCTTGGATGAGCTGGAACGAACCCGAACCCAAATGCTTCAACTCCAGCACCGTCAGGAACAAAAGCTGGTCATCGGCTACAGCAGCGCAGCCAGCAGCATAGTGCCACTTTCCTGCGGCCAGTTTATGGCGACCCACCCGAATATAAAAATTGAATTGCAGCAGCAAGAATCGAAAGAACTGAGCAACAGATTATCAAGGGGCGAAATCGATATCAGCGTATCGACGGAACAACCGGAAGTTGTATCCAGTTCGGTACATCTTCCCGACCAACTGGTGCTGTTTGTTGCCCGCAACCATCCATTAGCGAACAAGTTGTCTATCACCCAGTCTGACCTTGCCGAGTTCCCGCTGTATGGTTGTTTTTCCAAATCAAAACAGATCCAGGGCATGATGCAAGAAGCTGCTAACAGCCTGCATAAAAGTACCGGTCTGCGAGTTGGCAGCCTTGATGAAGTCATCAAAAGCGTGCTGAATTCGTCCAGTTTTGCCCTGGCGAGCATCGAACATGCGAATGTATTGGCTCAACATGAGGGGCTGTTGTTACTGCACACCAATGACGAACTGACTCGGCAACGCCTGGTGATCCGCACTCGCAGTGAAACAAAACAAAATGCCTATGTTGAGGAGCTGCTGACAGAGATAAAGCAGACTGCCGAGCAACTCAAAAGCGGGCAACTTTTAACCCAACAATAGAGATACCACTTTCGCCGATTCGGTCGTATACTAGCGCACCTTTTTTAATCGTGCCGTATGAATGATCTCGGAACACGTCGTTAACGCCATCCTTGATGGCATTGAAACCCATGGTTATGCCCATATAGAAAATGCCATTTCTCCTGAGCTGATTACCGAACTATATGATGAATGCCTTAAGCGGGAAGACGAGTTCACACTTGCCGGAATAGGCCGCAACAACGAATTGCAGCTTAACGAGGAAGTACGTAACGACAAAACCCGCTGGCTCGACGCTTCAACCGAACCACAGCGTGAATACCTGGCGCAAATGGAACATCTTCGTAGCCTGATAAACCGGCATTTTTACCTCGGATTGTTCGACTATGAAAGTCATTTTGCTCGTTACGAAAAAGGTGACTTCTACAGGAAGCATTACGATGCCTTTAAGGGCCGTTCCAACCGCGTATTTACGACCGTGTGCTACCTGAACACGCCTGAATCTGGCGGCGAGCTGATCATTTATCAACCCCGCAGCAAGCATATTGCTGAAACGGTTCCTCCAAAGGCTGGCACCTTGGTGGTATTTGAAAGTGAACGTTTTATGCATGAAGTGCTGCCGGCCGAAGAGCACCGTTTTTCCATCGCAGGATGGTTCAGGAAGAACAACTCCATCGGCGGTATTATCGATCCGCCGCGCTGACGATTAAAAAGACAGCGCGGCCGCCAGCGCGACAAAAATGACCATACCGACATAATGATTGTTGAGAAACGCCGCGAAGCAGGCCTCTCGCTCACGCCCTCGTACAGTCCAAAGCTGGCGGGCAATCAAGCCCCCGGCAACAATCAAGCCGGCCCAGAAAATCGTACCCAGTTCACGTTGCCATCCAATGTAAGCTAACAACGAAAGAAACAATAAAAACAGGCCGCTTACGATCGGCAAATCGGCCCGCCCGAACAGGATCGCCGTCGACTTGATCCCGACCTTGAGATCGTCATTGCGATCGACCATGGCATATAAGGTGTCATAGGCGACCGTCCAGCTCAGGTTAGCGGTAAATACCAGCCAGGCTTCAACGGGGACGTGCCCAATCGTTGCCATATAGGCCATGGGAATGGCCCAGCTGAAAGCCGCCCCCAACACCACCTGGGGCAACTGGGTAAAGCGCTTCATAAAGGGGTAAACAAACGCCAGTCCAAGGGCACCAAACGACAGCGCTATGGTTTGCCAGTTAAGCATCAATACCAGGAAAAATGCGATAACGATCAACAAGGCGAACAGGCTAAGCGCCTCTCCTTCGCTGACGCGTTTATCCGCCAGCGGCCGCAATTTGGTACGCTCGACAGCACCATCCACATGCCTGTCGGCATAATCATTGATAACACAACCCGCACTGCGCATCACAAACACACCGGCGGTGAATATCAGCAGCAAATGCCAAGCCGGCATGCCACCGGAAGCCAGCCACAACGCCCAATAGGTCGGCCACAGCAGTAACAGAGTGCCTATCGGTTTATCCGTCCGCATCAGCTGGCGATAGTAGGGAATATTTTCGAGTCTAAGCGAGGCTAGGGTCATAGGTATGGATACGAACGTGGTAAAAAGATTTCACACACCAGAATGTTTTCTTCCGGCAACATAAACACACTACGGCGGCCCCATAGCGTCTGGTCCGGCAACTTCAGAGAACGGCTTAGTCTGGCCACGTCGTGTTCCCTCTCGAAGCACCCCACTTCGATTGCTTGCCGGGTCAAGTTTTTGTCGCTGAAGATGACTTCACCCAAGGGACGGGATCCCAGTTTATCGAGTCCCTGCGCCCCCACTCGTGCGCCTTCCGGTATCCAGCTTTGTGCATAAACCATGGGTTGTCCGTCGCAGATCAACAGCACCTCCCGGTTCAGCAGGGTTTGCGCCTGGGTGCCTAAAATCTCACGCTGTTGCGCTTCGACCGGCTGACGGATTTCGTTCATCACTTCAACATCAAAACGCTCGCTATGGCTGCGCAAACGCTCGGTCAGGGAACCCGTTTCAAACAACCAGCTTGCCAGCGGGTTCTCGGGAAGTTTCGCCTCAGCCCGGGTTTGCCAGTTGCAGGCGATGGATAAAGGAAAATTTTGCACTGCCAGCCTAGTTAGTTGAATCATGGGCGATCATAACATCCGCCCAGCCGGGGAAAAAGTCTCGGTAAAGAAAGTTTTTTACGCTGGACTAGGCAAAAAAAACCTAGATAATATACTTGTTAAAAAATACTCAGGATCAGACATCACACCATGAAGAAAATTATCCGGACAGCCACCCTATGCAGTGCCTTGGTATTCGGTCTTGTTACCCCAGCGATTAACGCAGCATCGAATATAGGTTATTACGGGTTTGAACCGGATATCGTGGCCAACTACATCAGCCAGTCCAGCAAAAAACTCGGCTATGTACGTGTAACGGTTGACCTTATGATCGACGACATGGCCAACATTGAAGTGGTCGAACACCATACGCCGCTGCTGCGCGACGCCATCGTCGCCATATTGAGTCAGGAACCGGAAGAAAAGATCAAGTCGCTGACCGGTCGTGAAGAGATCCGTCAGAAATGCGTAGAAGCAGTTAAAAACCTGATGAAGGAAGAAACCGGCAAGGAAGTGATCCGCGACGTACTCTTCACCAAGTACCTTTATCACTGATCCCCACGTTTATTGACGGTAAACAGTGCCACCAGTGCCCCGCTGAAAAGACCGCCCAGATGAGCCCAGTTTGCCATCGGGATGAAGAGCACGTCGACAAAACCCAGTATCAGCCAGAACACCATAAAGCCGACCATCGGCTTGGCAATGAGTTCGGGCTCATTTGGCCGCAGTACGCCATAGAGCCAGGCAAAACCGACCAGGCCATACACCACTCCGGACAAGCCGCCGAAATTCGGCCCCACCATCAGAAATTGCGCCCAGTTGCTGCAAAGCGCCGTAACAAATAACAGCACCCACAACATGGAACGGCCGCAGGCCCGTTCGATACGCGCCCCCAGCATCACCCACCACAGCAGGTTAAACAGCAGGTGCAATACGGAGAAATGGACAAAGGCCGGCGTGATCCACTGCAACGGCGAATCAGCCTTGAACTGCATCCAGCCGAACAGGGTATTGAAACCACCGAGCAGAAAGCCCAGAAACACCAAAGAGCAGAGGGCGACAACCGTAATATTCAAAAAACTGAGGCGCATAATCCGCTTGCCGAGCGCAAGATTTCGTCCGCGATAGCGCAGCGGCGCATTGGTCTGCCCGACCTCCCAGGACGCACCGGCATACCTGTCATGATAGGGATTTTGTAAGAATTCCTGCCAAAGCGGCTGAGCCCGGTGATAATGTTCGGGCGCTGTCAGTACACAAACCCGAACACCATCTTCGGAACGCATTACACACTCGATGCCATGGCTTTTTAAATAATCAACAAAGCCGAGCGCCGCGCGCGGATCATCGATGCGCCCCAGTTCCATCATTTCTCTATCTTGTCCTGATATTGCAAGGCCCAGGCGGCAAAACCACCGTCCATGCTGTAGACATTCTCAAATCCCTGTTCGGCCAGGTAACCCGCCGCGCCTTGAGAACTGACGCCGTGGTAGCATACCACCACGATAGGCTGGTCATATTCGCGATGCAGCATGAACTCTGCCAGATTGGCGTTTGACAGATGCACCGCACCGGGAATGTGTCCGGCCTGGAACGAGTTAGGATCGCGGATATCGGCGATGACAACATCGGGCTTTTCCAACCACTCGCAGGTATCGCTGACTGAAATATGTTTGTACGACATAATCTTCTCTTAAAAAAGGCGGCCTCGGCCGCCTTATTTCAACTAAAGGGTTTAATCCCAGTTCAGGATCACTTTACCCGACTGGCCGGAAATCATGGTATCAAATCCGGTCTGGAAGTCATCAATGTTGAACTGATGGGTGATGATGGGCGTCAGATCCAGTCCAGACTGGATAAGACTGGCCATCTTGTACCAGGTTTCGAACATTTCACGGCCGTAGATACCTTTGATGACCAAGCCCTTGAAGATAACCTGGTTCCAGTCAATCGCCATATCGCCCGGCGGAATACCCAGCATGGCGATTTTGCCGCCGTGATTCATATTGTGCAGCATGCTGTTGAAGGCCGAAGGCACGCCGGACATTTCCAGCCCCACGTCAAAGCCTTCGGTCATGCCGAGCTCGGCCATCACGTCTTCCAGCTTTTCTTCGGCGATATTGACGGCTCGGGTCGCCCCCATTTTACGCGCCAGCTCAAGGCGGTATTCGTTCACGTCGGTGATCACCACATGGCGCGCACCGACATGGCGAGCAACCGCAGCGGCCATAATGCCGATGGGACCGGCACCCGTGATCAGCACATCTTCGCCGACCAGATCGAACGACAGCGCTGTGTGCACCGCGTTGCCGAACGGGTCGAAAATCGCCGCCAGCTCATCGGAAATATTGTCGGGGATCTTAAACGCGTTGTAAGCAGGGATCACCAGATACTCGGCAAAGGCCCCTTCGCGGTCAACGCCCACACCTATGGTGTTACGGCACAGATGTACGCGACCGGCGCGACAGTTGCGGCAATGACCACAGGTAATATGGCCTTCACCGGAAACGCGATCGCCGATGTTAAAGCCGCGTACTTCCTGGCCCATATCAACCACTTCACCGACATATTCATGGCCTACAACCATAGGTACGGGGATCGTCTTCTGTGCCCAGTCGTCCCATTTGTAGATGTGCACGTCGGTACCGCAGATGGCGGTTTTACGGATTTTGATCAGCAGATCGTTGTGACCTACTTCCGGCTTGGGGGCATCCGTCATCCAGATCCCGGCTTCAGCCTTCAACTTAGATAGCGCTTTCATATTGAACTCTCAAATCAAAAACGCGGTGCCAAATGCACCGCGCAGAAACAGTTCCAGTAACGGGGTCAGATAACCCCGAGTTCCTTACCGATACGGGTGAAGGCGTCGATGGCCTTGTCCAGCTGCTCGCGGGTGTGCGCCGCAGACATCTGAGTACGGATCCGCGCCTGGCCCTTAGGCACAACGGGGAAAGAGAAGCCCGTTACGTAAATACCTTCGGCCAGCAGTTTGTCCGCCATCATAGAGGCTAGTTTAGCATCTCCCAACATGACGGGGATGATGGCGTGATCTTTACCGGCACAGGTAAAGCCCGCCGCTTCCATTTTCTCGCGGAAATAAGCCGCGTTATCCCACAGCTGCTTGCGCAGGGCATCGCCGTCGCTCAGCATTTCCAAGACCTTGATAGAGGCATTGACGATAGACGGCGCCACCGAGTTGGAGAACAGGTAAGGACGCGAACGCTGGCGCAGCCATTCAACGACTTCTTTTTTACCCGAGGTATAACCGCCCGACGCGCCGCCAAGGGCCTTACCCAGGGTACCGGTAATAATATCGACGCGATCGATCACGCCGCAGTATTCCGGCGTGCCGCGACCATGTTCACCGACAAAGCCTACCGCATGAGAATCGTCCACCATTACCAGGGCGTCGTATTTATCCGCCAGATCGCATACCGCCTTGAGGTTACAGATCACGCCGTCCATCGAGAATACGCCGTCGGTGGCGATCAGTTTGGTTTTGGCGCCCGCCGCATCAGCAGCCTGCAGTTGCGCTTCCAGATCCGCCATGTCGTTGTTGTCGTAGCGGAAACGCATCGCCTTACACAGGCGCACGCCGTCGATGATAGAGGCGTGGTTCAGGGCATCGGAAATAATCGCATCTTCCGGGCCTAGCAGGGTTTCAAACAGGCCCGCGTTGGCATCGAAACACGAAGAGTAAAGAATGGTATCTTCGGTTTTCAGGAATTCGCTGATCTTGGCTTCAAGCGTTTTATGAATATCTTGGGTACCGCAGATAAAGCGCACCGAGGCCACACCAAAACCGTGTTCGTCCAGACCCTGCTTGGCGGCGGCGATCAGTTCAGGGTTGTTGGCCAGCCCCAGGTAGTTGTTGGCGCAAAAGTTGATAACCTTCTCGCCGCTGGCAACTTCGATCTCAGCCTGCTGCTGCGAAGTGATGACGCGTTCATTCTTATACAGCCCTTCGGCTTTGACTTGCTCGATCTGTTCTTTCAACTGATCGAAAAACGCAGATGCTCTCATCCGGTATCTCCAAAACATTGAACGGGTAGCCTGCCCTCGGCAGACAAAAGTGGCACTATTGTAAAAGTTTAACTAATGAATTGCACGGTTTGTGCGCTGAGTTAATGGTGCATCGCCGCCGTTTCGCTGGCACGAGCAGCGCCCATCGTAAAGCTTGGATTACGCCAGTCAGATCAGGGGCACCACTTCAGTCAGCGAATGGCAGACGCGATCCGCCAAGGCGGTATCCTCCTCGCTGAATTGCTGTCCCGTGGTCATTAATATTTTCAGGCCAACACCGGCGGCCTTCGCGGCCTCCATATCGGCGCCCTTATCACCCACCATCACACTCAGAGACGGGTCGATATCAAATTCGGCGATGGCGTCGAGCAACATTCCCGGGCCCGGCTTGCGACACTGGCACTCCATTTTATAGGGTTCTACGGCATTTTTCGGGTGATGGGGACAAAAATACACCGCGCTCAGCGGCGCACCTTCTTCGGCGAAGCGCCCTTTCATCCACTCGGTCAGACGCTGAAAATCCGCCTCACTGTAATAACCGCGCCCGATCCCCGACTGGTTGGTAACGACGATAAGTCTGTAGCCCGCGGCAACAAATTTCCGACATGCCTCAAACACGCCGGGTATAAATTCGAAGTCCTCGATTTTATGCACATAGGCGTGATCCACATTGATCACCCCGTCCCGGTCGAGAAATACCGCTTTATTTTCCATCGATGCACTCCGCTACAACCCGCTCGAACATGGCGACGACGGGTTCAATCTCAATCTGCATCATCAGGTCGCTTCCCTTTACCCGAGTGCCCCAGGGTAATTGCCCCGCCGTTTTGCCGAACTGACGTTCCAGGTTTTGATGATACACTTCCACCACGTAGTCCTGATACAAGTAGGGACCGGTGCGTTTAGGGTTAGAATGGGCATACAGGCCGATGACCGGCGTACCGACGGTCACCGCCATATGAGCAGGCCCGGTATCCGGCGCCAACACCAAGTCGGCACGTTTCAGTACGCAAAGCAGCTGCTTCAAGGTTGTCTTACCCACCAGATCGTTGAGTTCGACCTTGCAATGCCGTTTTATATCGGCCGCCAGTTCGTATTCAAGAGACGTCGGCCCACCGCTCAAAATAACCGAAAAGCCCTTTGATGCGGCATGTTCGGCAAGCACCGCATAACGTTCCGGCAACCAGTTGCGCTCCTTTTTGCTGGCCGCGGGGGCGATGACGAAAAAGCGCTCGCCGTCGCCCATCAACGCCTGCGCCTTCACTTCATCTTCCAGAGTGTACGGCATCTCCCAGCTCGGCGAATAATCGGGCGTGCCGATGGCGCGGGCAAAATTCTGAAACCCTTCCAGCACATGAGGCTCGTTTTGTGCTGCAATGCGCTTATTTATCACCAGGCTGTGCAGCTCCTTGCTGCGGTGCCAGTCAAAGCCGATTTTCACCTTGGCGGGAATGCAGCGCGCCACCAAGTTGGCTCTCAGCGCCACCTGCATATGCAGCAGCACGTCGAATTCGCGATCGGAAAATTGCGCCTTGAGCGCCTTAAAGGCCGCCTTGCCCTGCTTTTTATCGAACACCACCAGCTCCACGCCGGGCAAGTCGGCCAACAGCATGGCTTCGACCTTACCGACCACCCAGGTGATCCGCGCCCTGGGGTGCGCACGCTGAATCGCCTGGACGGCGGATACGGCATGGCACACGTCGCCGATGGCGGAAAGCCGGAGAATGCAGATGTCCTGAAGCGGTGTATGTATGGTCACGAATTAGCCCCGAAGCAATTAAGTGGGGTCAGATCTTAAATGAAAAGCCGTTCAATGCAAGTTTATGACCCCGGCAAAACAAGGTAACATAACCCCATATCCGATTGTTTTTGAAGATGCGATGCAGCAACACACGCCAGGTCCGGGCCAGCGAATACTGATTGGCAACGTCCGAGACACGATCACAGACGACTGGTTTAACCCCGATTTTTGGCAGGCACAGGGAAAAATCTATGCCACCAAAACCGGGCGAGCCAGCACCTACTTTTTTAGTCATGAAGACCTCAAGGCTGTGCTGCGGCATTACTGGCGCGGCGGCCTGATAGGCAAACTGCTGCGCGACCAATACCTGTTCACCGGCTATGCCAACACCCGGGTATGGAAGGAATTTTCCCTGCTGGAAGAAATGCACAAAAGCGGCCTGAACGTACCGGAACCGATTGCCGCACGCATTTCGCGCCACGGTATTATCTACCGCGCCGATATCATCACCCGCGCCATCGAAGGCGCTTCAAGCCTGCTTGATATATTAAAGGAACGCGCCCTGAGTGAGGTTGAAATAGATAAGGTAGCGAATACCCTCGCGGCATTTCACAACCGGGGCATTTATCACGCGGATTTAAACATCAACAATATTCTGTTCGACGGTGAAGGAAAGGTCTACCTGATTGATTTCGACCGCGGCGAAAAACGCCGGCCGCAGGCGGATTGGCAAGCCGCGAATATGGCGCGTCTGGCGCGTTCATTTAACAAGGAAACGGGACGACAGCCCCGCTTTCATTGGACACAGAAGAATTGGCAGCAACTCGAAGGCGCATACCGCTCGGCCCTTAGCGAGCCTTAATTTTTCCTATCACGTTGGAGGTAGAGCATCCGTTCAGAAACTCCAGCACCTCAACCCGACCGCCATGGCCGAGCACATGGTCGGCCCCGGCGATGTCTTCCACCTTGTAATCACCGCCCTTCACCAGAATATGCGGGCTTACTAATTCTATCAGCTTGGCCGGGGTGTCGTTTTCATCGATGCTGCCGAACGGGATCACCCAATCAACGGACGACAGGGCCGAAAGCACCATGGCGCGCTCGTTGAGCGGATTGATTGGACGCTCGGGGCCCTTCAGCCGTGCGATGGACTCGTCGTTGTTGAGTCCCACCACCAAACGGTCTCCCATTGCCTTGGCCTGGGCCAGATAGCGCACGTGACCGGCATGCAGAATATCGAAACAGCCGTTGGTAAAGACGATGGTTTCGCCGTTTTGTTTGGCAAACTCGATGTGTTGCAGTACGGATTCAAACGGCGCCTGGTAATGCTCGCCGGTCGCCCGTAGATATTGGCCGAGCTTACGGCTCAGCTCTTCCGGCGACACGGTCGCCGCACCCAGCTTGCTGACGACGATGCCCGCAGCCAGGTTGGCCAGTTCGACCGCATCCTTCGGCGCCATGCCCGCACCGAGCATCACGGTCAGGGTCGCGATCACCGTATCGCCCGCACCGGTTACGTCGCTGACTTCCTGCACCTGGGCGGAAAAATCGTGTTTGTCATGGGCGGTGATAAGCGACATGCCTTGTTCCGAGCGGGTCAGCAACATGGCGCCGATACCCGCATCGGCAATCAGGCCGCGTGCCGATTCGGTAAGCAACTCTTCACTTTCAACCGAACCGCCGGCTGCCTTAAATTCGCTGAGGTTGGGGGTGATGTAATCCGCGCCGCGATAGCGCCCCAGATCATGAGACTTAGGGTCCACCAGCACGGTTTTCCCCGCCTGTTTGGCAAGCCGGATCATGTCACCGATAAGGGTCAGTGAGCCCTTGTTGTAATCGGAAAACAGGACAAAATCGTAATCGTCCAACACCCGTTCCAGGCGTTGCAGCAACAACCGGCTGTGCTGTTCGCCGAAGGATTCTTCCAAGTCCAGACGCACCACCTGCTGATGGCGGCTGATCACCCTGAGTTTGGCGATGGTCGGCAGGTCGCATACGCTGACCAGCTGAGAATCTATGTTTTCCTTGGCGAGAATGGTTTCCAGGTTACGACCGCTTTCGTCTTCACCGATAAGTCCCAAGAGGCCGACCTTACCGTCCAGGTGGGCGATGTTTTTTGCCACGTTCGCCGCGCCGCCGGCCTTGTCTTCCAGCTGGCTGACCTTGACCACGGGCACCGGCGCCTCCGGCGAAATACGACCTGAGTCACCGTGCCAGTAACGGTCGAGCATGACATCACCGACCACCAGCACGCGGGCATTGGAGAGATTTTTCAGTAACGCCAGATCCATTATTGCTGCTCCGCCATTGTCAAATCGATGGCCTCGCACAGCCAATGGCCGATAAACATATGCGCTTCCTGAATGCGCGCCGTCTCATCGTTCTTGATGATGATGGGCAGTTTGGCGATGTCTTTTACCTTGCCGCCGTCGCGACCTGTCAGGGCAACCGTATAGGCCCCTAATTCATTGGCCGCAGCCAGCGCGAGATTAATATTCGGGCTGGTGCCCGAGGTGGTCAGGCCGATCACCAGATCTTCGGGTTTACATAAACCCAATACCTGACGCTCGAAAACGCTGTCGAAATGGTAGTCGTTGGAATGAGCCGTCAGAATGGAGGTATCCGTTGTCAGGGCGATCGACGCCAGCGGGCCTCGCTCCAGTTTGTAACGTACCATGAACTCGGCCGCCAGATGCTGGGCATCCGCCGCGCTGCCGCCGTTGCCGCACCAGATCACCTTGCCGCCTCTGGCCAATGTTTGCTGGCACGCTTCCAACAGCGCCAACGCCTCCTGATG
>JBNKEN010000390.1:0-14205 GCA_050288805.1 Pseudoalteromonas sp. | reverse complement strand
ACCGATGCGCTTACTCAGGAAGTGCGTAATTGGGTGCGCAAGGAACTGAGCCCCATTGCATCACCGGATCTGATCCAATGGTCGCCGGGCCTGCCGAAAACCCGCTCCAGCAAGATCATGCGCCGCATTCTGCGCAAGATCGCCGCCAACGAATACCAGCAGCTGGGAGACACGTCGACGCTGGCGGATCCGGGCGTGGTCGACGAGTTGATTGCACATCGTCTTAATCGTTAATTGCTTGATCCTATGGTGATTGTAAACGTAACATACAGGCTGGCCCGATTCGGGCCGGCCTTATTTGTTAGGAGCAGAGAATGAGCCAGTTTTTAATCGCGGACGATCACCCCCTGTTTCGGGAAGCATTAAAAGGGGCTCTGACCCGACAGTTCGAGGCACTTGAGGTGTTCGAGTCGGATAACTTCGAGGCCACCCTGGCGGTGCTTGAGGCCGAGCCGGATCTCGATTTGCTGCTGCTGGACTTGCATATGCCGGGCAACGGCGATCTCTACGGCCTGATACGGATCCGCGAAGACTATCCCGAGTTGCCCGTTGCCGTGGTGTCGGGCAGCGAAGACGTTAACGTGGTGTCCAAGGTGATGGGCTACGGCGCCATGGGCTTTATTCCCAAGTCGCTGTCGTCGGCACAGATCGCCGAGGCGGTGTCGGTGATCCTCGAGGGGGATAACTGGCTGCCGGATGAACTCAAGGACAAGGTGGCGGATCTGGCCGGTGATGAAAAGGAACTGGCGGCCCAGGTGGCGTCGCTTACGCCGCAGCAGTACAAGGTGCTGAGCTATTTGCACGAAGGCCTGCTCAACAAGCAAATCGCCTATGAACTCAATATTTCAGAGGCCACGGTGAAGGCCCACATTACGGCGATTTTCCGCAAACTCGGCGTCTATAACCGCACCCAGGCGGTGCTTATCGCCTCCAAGCTACAGCTGGAGCCGGTCGACGGCAACGGATAAAAAAGAGGCCTGAGCCTCTTTTTTAAAACACCACGGTTTTGTTGCCGTTGATAAACAACTTGTGCTCCGACGCCAGTTGCAGCGCCTTGCAGAACACGGTCTTTTCGATATCCCGCCCCATTTTCGCCATCGCCTCCGCATCGTCGGCATGGGTGACATGGGTTACGTCCTGCAAAATGATCGGTCCCTCGTCGAGCTCGTCGTTGACGAAATGGGCGGTGGCGCCGATGATCTTGACGCCGCGCTCAAACGCCTGATGATAGGGGCGTGCGCCGATAAAGGCGGGCAAAAACGAGTGGTGAATGTTGATGATTTTGCCGCTGAAGCGGGCGACAAAGGCCGGGCTCAGGATCCGCATGTATTTGGCCAGGCCGATAAGATCCGGCCGATAGGATGCAACCAGGTCGCCGACCTGGATGTCGTGTTCCTCGCGGCTTAAACCCTCGTGGGGCACGTAATGAAACGGCACGTCGAAGCCCTTGGCCAGCGGTTCGAGATCGCGGTAGTTGGCGATCACCGCCTGAACCTCGATATTGAGCGCCTTTTCAAAACATTTCAGCAACACGCCGCCGAGACAATGGGCTTCCTTGGTGGCCAGCAGCACCACCTTGGTTTTTTCTTCGCCGTGGAGCGCCAGTTTACTGCCCTCGGGTAAAACCTGTTGTAACTGGCCGAGCAGCTCGGGTTCGTGGAAGTTACCCTGCAACTCGGTGCGCATAAAAAAGCGCTTTTTTTCCCGGTCGACAAATTCGTTGTTGCGGGTGATGTTGAAGCCCTGTTCGAAACACAGGCCGGTGATTTTGGCGATAAGCCCTTCGGTATCCGGGCATTCGGTCAGCAGTATTCTTCTCATTTCCTCATTCCTGTTGTATTCCCGGTCAACGAACCGGGAACCGACCATTATTTGCCAAAACAGGTCCAAGGGAAATACCTTTTTTGCAGTTTTGCTGCGCGTATCGAATAAAAACGGCGCTTAATGCGCCGTGTGATCTTGTTTGAGGGTGACGACCCGCTGCGGGAAGGGGATTTCAATGCCCGCCGACTGCAGCGCCTCAAAAACGGATTTGTTGATTTCGAGCCGGGTGGCGACCTTGGCCTTGGTGGGCACCCAATAGCGATACAATATCACCACGCTGGAATCGGCGAACTCGTCGATGCCGACCTGCGGATTTGGCTTGTCGGGCACATCCGGGTTGTTGGCCAGCAGATGGCTGATAAGCTCGACCGCCTTTTTATGATCCGCGTTGTAGGCGATGCCGATACGCCCTTCTTCGAGCGACCAGGCAAAGGAATTATGGATTATTTCGCCCACTATGTGTTTGTTCGGGATGGTGATTTCCACCTCGTCTTCGTCGATAAGCTTGGTCATGCCGAGTTCGATGGAGGTGACCTGGCCGGAGACGCCCTTAATATTGATGGTGTCGCCCACCACGAACGGACGGGTGGCGATGATCGCAAGACCGGCGCCGTAGTTCGACAGCATGCCCTGCAGGGCGAGACCTGCGCCGAGGGAGGCGGCACCGATGGCGGCGACGAAGGGGGTAATGCTGATGCCTATTTTTCCGAGCGCCAGCACCACGAAAACGGTAATGAGCAGCACCCGCACCAGGTTGCTGGTGAAGGTGGTGAGGGTGATGTCGATCTGATGACCCTGCATCAGGCCGAACACCCATTTCGCTATTTTTTGCGCCAGCCACAGGCCGATGAACAACAGAATGACCGCAACCACGAGCTGCGCACTGTAGGTTACGAGAAAGTCCATCGCCATCTGGTAATAGCGTTCAAACTGCGCCAGTTCCTGTTCTATCATTTTTGTTTAACTTCTTTAAATTGGAGGATAAATGAAATAGTAGCGGCAGCGGCCAGGTATTGCGACCGAAACCGTCGCCGGGCCGGTTCTTGCGGTTACCAAGTGTACGATGCCCCGGCTTCGCTCGGGCCCTTTTCAGGCCGGTTCAGCGGTGAGACGACCCGCTTTCCGCTACACTTTATCCTGTGTAGCGCGACGAGAGACGTTTGGATAAAAGATGAAGCCCGATGGTAACCTGTATGCACGGATCCCTCTTACACTCAATGACGAGTTGTGTGAAGAACTGGCGAAAGCGCGAAGCATGCGTATAGAGCGCATCGTCTCACACGGCCATACCTCACCCGACAGCGGCTGGTATGAACAGGATGAGCACGAATGGGTGATAGTCACCAAGGGCTCAGGCACCCTGCTGTTCGAAGACGGCCGAGAAGTCCATTTGATCTCCGGCGATTACTACAACATTCCGCAAGGGGTCAGGCACAAGGTCAGCTGGACCGACCCGAACGAACTGACCGTGTGGCTGGCGGTGTTTTATCGCTGAAGGCTCACTGATAGACCCGCCTTAATGTCATGGTATAAAGTCCGTTTTTGCTTATTAAGGTATTGCGGTCTCGGATCTGGAGGCGTTTTTCCTGTTCGCCGTTTTTGAATACCAGAAAGCGTTGACCTTCCTGTTCGCGGACAAATACCTCGGGCCAGGCCTCCGCTTTGCCGTCGATTTCAATCGTTTTGTCGGTGATTTGGGCCAAGCGTAGCTTATGTCCGCCGAGGCTCTCGGCCACAGAGATAGAGGCGTCGACGAAGGGATTGTCGGATTTATAGTCGATCCGGTAAGAGCCTTCAAAGCCATGGCCGCCGCAGCCGGCGAGCAGTAAACAGGTAAATAATGCGACAAGACGTTTCATTCGGAATACCTCTATAGACAGAACGAATGCATTTTAATTCGCCAGACTGAACGGACGCTGAGGCGAGGCATTGTTGTTTAGATAATCTGTATCCGATATGGTACATGATGTGTGCCGCGACAGCGGGCCGATTTTACTTACATTTGCCGTTCTAGGGAGAGATAAAATGAAGCGTGCATTATTGCTGTTATCGCTGCTGTTACCGCTGTCGGTGTTGGCGACGAATATCGATCGGCAGGAGGTCCTGAAGGCGATCGAACAGGACATCAGGGATTACTATGTTGTGCAAGACAAGATAGCGGAGATCATCGCGGATCTTGAGCAGTTGGAGCGGGAAAGCGCCTTCAGCCAAGTGGCCGATGAACAGGCCCTGGCCGAGTTGATGAGCAAACGGTTACGTCGCTTTGATGAACATTTTTCCGTGCGTTGGCACGATGAAACCCGCCCGCCGGATGCAAAACCCGTGAGGGAAAACTGGTTCAGTAAATTGGCGCGAAAGAACGCGGGCTTCAACAGGGTAGAGGTGTTAGACGGTAATGTCGGCTACCTGGACTTTTGGGGATTCGCAGAGCTGAATCAGGCATCGCGCAATAAACTAGCCCATGCGTTCGGCTTTTTGGCCGACACCGACGCGCTTATTCTGGATCTCAGAAACAACGGCGGCGGCAGCGCCGAAACGGTGCAGCTTATCGCCAGCTATTTTTTCAGCGAGAAAACCCATCTCAACAGCTTCTACTCCCGCGAGAGCGGAACCACCACGGAGTACTGGACCCTGGACGGGGTGAAGACGCTGTTTCCGGAACCGGTGCCCGTGTATATTCTGACAAGCGCGGCAACGTTTTCCGCCGCCGAAGAGTTCGCCTATGATTTCAAACACCTGAAACGCGCTACTCTGGTCGGTGAGAAAACCCGCGGCGGCGCCAACCCCTGGCGCTCGTTCGAGCTGGGCGGTGGTTTTAGCGCCGGGATCCCCGTGGCCATGGCAATCAACCCGGTAACCAAAACGAACTGGGAAGGGACGGGCGTGCTCCCCGACATTGAGGTGGCGGGGGATATGGCGCTCGACGCCGCTTATCGGCACGCCCTTGAAAGAATTAAAGCCAGCGTCACCGACCCCCATCAGCTCAAGGACATACAAGAAAAAATTGCAGCGCTTAAGGGGCCACGCCCTGCTGCCGGCTTAAGGGCGGATTAAACGATAATATGCGGCACGAAGCAGGCGGTGTCCTTGGTGATCGGGCCCGTGTCTTCGCGAATGGTCAGGCCGCATGCCTTGTGGCCGACAAGCCAGCTGCCGATCAGCGTATGGCGGCCGTCGAACACCGGCAGGGGGGCCAGGGCCTGGGTAATGTAACCTTCGCCGCCGTAGCTGCCGCCCTGGTGAATACGCCCCTTTTCCGGATGCATCCAGGTGATGTTTTCGCCCTCGCGGCTGAACAGCGGCTTAGTGACAAAACCGTTTTCCAGGCCCGCGCCTTCTTCACCGGCAAAATAGGCGGGAAGCAGATTGGGGTGGTTCGGGAACATTTGCCACAGCAGCGGCAAAATGGCCTTGTTCGACAGTACCGCCTTCCACATGGGTTCGAGAAAGTTTGTGCGAGTGGTCAAAAGCGCCGGGGCGAATTCGTCGCGAAACAGCTCTTCCCAGGGATAGAGCTTGAACAGGGATTCGATGGGCTCATCGTCGAGATCCGTGAGTTGTCCCCGGTCGTCCAACCCTATGTCTTCAATCGCCATACGGGCCGTCGGCAGGCCGGCCTGGTAGGCGCAATCCTGCAAATAGCTCACCGTTCCTTCATCCTCGACACTATCGCGACTGTGTACCAGCAGCAGCTGTTTGCTCGGGTCAAATTCGGCGAAGCGGGCTACCAGACGCTCCTGGATGGAATTGAACTGATCGGCATTTTTCGGCAGTACGCCGCGGTCGACCTGTTGTTCGAGCCACAGCCATTGGAAAAACCCGGCCTCGTATAAACTGGTGGGGGTGTCGGCATTGTATTCCAGCAGCTTGGCGGGGCCATGGCCGCCGTAGCTGAAATCCATCCGGCCGTAGAGGCTGGGATCGCGTCGTTGCCAGCTGTCGGCTATGGCCTGCCGGAAGGGCTCGGGCACGGCGAATTTGTTCAGCCAGTAATCGTCGCGCACCACCTTGTCGACGAGCTCCAGGCACATCTGTTCCAGTTCGTCGGTGGGGTCTTCCAAATCGTTTTCGATCTGCGCCAGGGTAAAACGGTAGCAGGCACTTTCGTCCCAATATTTCTCGCCGTCGATACGGCAAAAATTGAAACCGAAACAGGCGGCCTGCTCGTTAAGATCGGGCCGCTCGGGAAGGGGCTGGCGTAGCATTTAACCGCCGAAGCTGCGCGATGAGGCGGATTTGCCGAAGCCGCCGCGGCTGCGGGTGACCGACTTCACCTTGGGGCTGTAATGCACGGCGGACTTTTTCACCATGGTGGTGCCGCGATTGCTGAGCGGTGCGACAAACTGGTTGTTGGCGTTACGGAAGCTGAAGTAATCGTCGCGCGAGCGATACAGCGGTTTGCCGCCGTTGTAATAGCTGCCGCTAAGCGAGGCATAGCGCTTTCGTTTGAACGAATCGCCCACCATGTCTGCCACTTTGGCTATCATAAAACCGGCCATCAGGGGGCGCCAGAAGCTGCCGCTGCCTTCGCATTGTTGGAAGCCGAAATCGCTTTCGCACAGCTGCTGATTGGCGTATTTAGGCGCCTCCTGCTCGTGGCTTGCGAGTGCCTGCTGGTATTGCGCTTCGCAGGCCTGTTGCTCCACGCCGTAGTCGCTGCAGTCGTCGGGGTTTTTGAATATCAGGGCCGATTCATCGCTCTCGCCGCAACCACTCAGGCCGCCGGCGAGACCCATCATCAGGGTCAGTTTTAGTTTGCTACTTCGTTTCATCGGGCCTCCTAGTACGTCATACAGGCGGCGTTGAGTACTCCGGTGGCGAGCGACGCGATACCGAGAAACAGCCCCGCGCTGACATGCCCTTCGGCGATTTTTTCTGACAGTCGCGGCATATACAGACGCACCACGAAAAAGGTCATCAGCTGCATCACGCCGGCGATGATGCCCCAGATCGCGAAATCGACCAGGGAAACGGCGTTAACGGCGGCGCTTGCCACCGGCAGGGTAAAACCGAGGAACGCCCCGCAGAAGGCGGTGGCAGCGGCCGCGTTGTTTTCCCGCATCAGGGTCCATTCGCAGTGCGGAGTGACCTTGGAATAGATAAACAAAAAGGCCAGCACCAGGGCATAGCCGACGGCAAAATACAGAATAAAAGGCACAAAGCCTTGAATAGACTCCATAAACATCAAGGAGATCTCCGTGTGTGATTAATGTTGGTGTTCGGCGATAAGTTCCGCCAGTTCGCGATGAAGCAGGGCGTCGTCACCGACGTTCAGTTCAATCAGGCGTTTCAGGTGGGTGGCGCTGTCGAGATCCATCAACAGGCATTTCAGTCCGATATGATCGGCTTCGATGTGAGTGACCTCGGTTTCCATGGAAATGTCGATATCGCTGTCGGCCAGGCGGAATCTGAGTATCAGCACCATGCCCTTGCGTACATCGAAGTTGGCCGGGGTACTGGTCAGGGCGCCGTTCAGCGACAAATCGAGCAGCTGGCAGGTATAGCTTTGATCGCCGTCGATCAAAAGTGCCGGGCGTTTAAAAATCACGCGTGTAAAGCGGCGGCGGTTTTCCATCATTTTCCCCAGACTCCCTATCGCTGTTTTAGTTTTTTACAGCATAGCGGTTTTTTCCCGTTCTGCCCAGCCGTACCCGAGGCAAATACGCCGGGAATTCAGGAGAATAGATATCTCTCTTTGGGTGGCAACGGGCGGGCATAAAAAAGCCCCGCATGGGCGGGGCGTGATGCTAACCGGGCGGGATCAGCCGATTTTCTTGTACTTGATCCGTTTCGGTTGGGCGGCTTCGGCGCCCAGGGTTTTCTTCAGCCACTCTTCGTATTCGCTGTAGTTGCCGTCGAAGAAGTTAACCTGGCCTTCGTCGCGGTAGTCCAGGATATGGGTGGCGATACGGTCGAGGAACCAACGGTCGTGCGAGATACACATCACGCAGCCGGGGAATTCCAAAATCGCGTTTTCCAGCGCGCGCAGGGTTTCAACGTCGAGGTCGTTGGTCGGTTCGTCGAGCAGGATCACGTTGCCGCCGGCCTTCAAAAGTTTGGCCAGGTGCAAACGGTTGCGCTCACCGCCTGACAGGGTGCCGACATGCTTCTGCTGGTCGTTGCCCTTGAAGTTGAAACGGCCGACATAGGCGCGGCTCGGGAACTCGAAGTTACCGACCTTCAGCACGTCCTGGCCGTCGGCGATTTCTTCAAACACGGTTTTGCTGTCGTCCATGTTGTCACGGAACTGATCGACCGTGGCCAGCTGCACCGTTTCACCCAGCTTGATTTCACCGCCGTCCGGCTGTTCCTGACCGCTCAGCATCTTGAACAGGGTGGATTTACCGGCACCGTTGGCACCTATGATACCCACGATAGCGCCTTTCGGTACGGTAAAATCAAGGCTGTCGATCAGCATACGATCGCCGAAGCTCTTGGTCAGGCCGGTGACTTCGATAACCTGATCGCCCAGGCGCGGACCCGGTGGAATAAACAGCTCGTTGGTTTCGTTACGCTTCTGGTAATCGCTTTGTTGCAGCTCTGCAAACTGCGCCATACGCGCTTTCGATTTTGCCTGACGACCCTTAGGGTTCGAGCGTACCCACTCAAGTTCCTGGGCAATCGACTTTTGACGTGCCTTTTCCGCTTTTTGCTCTTGCTGCAGACGCGCGTCTTTTTGCTCCAGCCAGGAAGAATAGTTGCCTTCCCACGGAATACCTTCACCACGGTCAAGCTCCAGGATCCAGCCTGCTACGTTGTCGAGGAAGTAACGGTCGTGGGTTACCGCAACCACGGTGCCCTCGTAGTCGTGCAGGAAGCGCTCAAGCCAGGCCACGGATTCCGCATCCAGGTGGTTGGTCGGTTCGTCGAGAATAAGCATGTCCGGCTTTTCAAGCAGCAGGCGGCAGATGGCGACACGGCGGCGTTCACCACCGGACAGGTTGGCGATTTTCGCATCCCATTCCGGCAGACGCAGGGCATCGGCGGCGCGTTCCAGCGCGTTGTTGAGGTTGTGCCCGTCGTGAGCCTGGATAATGGCTTCCAGCTGACCCTGCTCTTTGGCAAGCGCATCAAAGTCGGCGTCTTCCATGGCGTACTCGGCGTACACCTCGTCAAGACGGCTCAGGGCGTTTTTCACCTCGCTGACCGCTTCTTCCACCACTTCGCGCACTGTTTTACTTTCGTCGAGCACCGGCTCCTGCGGCAGGTAACCGATTTTCACACCCGGCTGAGGATGGGCTTCACCCTCAAAATCCTTATCTACCCCGGCCATGATGCGCAACAGGGTCGATTTACCCGCACCGTTCAGGCCCAATACGCCAATTTTGGCGCCAGGGAAAAAGTGTAAAGAGATGTCTTTTAGGATGGTGCGTTTCGGCGGCACGACCTTAGACACTCGACTCATCGAGAAAATAAACTTATCAGGTAAAACCATGAAGGGAAGCCTTTGCGTAATGACTAAAAATTATCAGCCGCTATTGTAGGTTCTCCGCCGCTTATCAGTCAACGGACAGGGCCGGTTTAGCGCGCCGGGGACATATCTATAATGCAGTGGTTGAAAGGCTCTGAGAGATTGGTTGCTTGATTCGGTCAGAGAACCTCATTGAAAACGGTTCCGGGGCGATAATTTTTATTTGGCCATCTAAACATCTGGATGTTGAAATTTCCGAATTAGGCGTCATAATGTCAACTCGGTAAACAGCATTCAGGAGAGCCCCATGCCCATCACGGTGAAAGACGAACTGCCGGCCATTGCCCGGCTGCGCCAGGAAAACGTGTTTGTGATGCCGAAAAGCAGGGCGCGCAGCCAGGAGATCCGTCCGATGCGGCTGGCTATTCTCAACCTGATGCCGAACAAGGTGGAAACCGAGGTGCAATTCATTCGCCTGCTGGCCAACACGCCGCTGCAGGTGAACGTGGAGCTGCTCAGGCTCGACAGCCACAAAAGCTCGGAGAATTCCGAGCAGCACCTCGACATGTTCTACCGCTATTTCTCTGAGGTGAAGGACCAGAACTTCGATGCCCTGCTCATCACGGGCGCTCCGCTCGCGCACCTTGAATACCAGGACGTGGCCTACTGGAACGAGCTCACCGAGCTGTTCGACTGGGCCGAGCAACATGTCACCTCCACGCTGTTTTCCTGCTGGGCCGCCCATGCCGGGCTTTATCACCATTACGGCCTGATGCGGGAACTGCGCGCCGACAAGCTGAGCGGGGTGTTTTCACATCGCTGTTATTTCGATCACGGCGCGCTGACCCGCGGTTTCGACGACAGCTTTTGGGTGCCCCATTCGCGCTACGGCCATATCGCCCAGGAGGCCATCGACGCACGTCCCGAGCTGGTCACCCTGGCCGGTTCCGAGCAAGCGGGCGCTTACCTCATTAAAAACCAGTCGGGCAGCCAGGTGTTTATTACCGGCCACCCGGAATACGACGCCGACACCTTAAAAAAGGAATATTTGCGGGATTTGGAAAAGGGCCAGGACGCACCAAAACCGGTCAACTATTTTCCCGCCGACGATGCGAACCGCGAACCGGTTAAAACCTGGCAGAGCCACGCGTTTCTGTTATTTGCCAACTGGCTCAATTATTATGTCTACCAGACCACGCCCTACGACATTAACCTGGTCAGCCAGGCAGTAAGGACCAACAACTATGCCGAATAAACTCGATACGCTTAAACGCCTGCTGGCCGAGCGGATCCTTATCCTCGACGGCGCCATGGGCACCATGATCCAACAGCACAGGCTGGAAGAAGAAGACTACCGCGGCGAGCGATTTAAAGACTGGCCGGTGCTGGTGAAGGGCAACAACGACCTTTTAAGCCTGACGCAGCCCGGGCTTATCGCCGACATTCACCGCGCCTATCTCGAGGCCGGGGCCGACATCATCGAAACCAATACATTTAACTCGACCACCATTTCGATGGAAGACTACAAAATGGCGTCCTTAAGCCGGGAGATCAACCTGGAATCGGCGCGCCTGGCGCGACGGGTCGCCGACGAATATTCGACGCCCGACAAGCCGCGTTTCGTGGCCGGGGTTTTGGGGCCGACGGCAAAAACCTGTTCCATCTCGCCGGACGTCAACGACCCGGGCTTTCGCAATATCAACTTCGATGCCTTGGCCGAGGCCTATGTGGAATCGACCCTGGCGCTTATCGAGGGCGGGGCCGACATCATACTGATTGAAACCGTGTTCGATACCTTAAACGCCAAGGCCGCCTGCTATGCGGTGGAAGAAGCGTTCGAACAGGCGGGCGTCGGCCTGCCGGTGATGATCTCCGGCACCATTACCGACGCGTCGGGCCGCACGCTTTCCGGCCAGACCACGGAAGCGTTTTACAACTCCGTTCGCCATATCAAGCCGCTTTCTATCGGCCTCAACTGCGCCCTAGGCCCGGATATGCTGCGCCAGTATGTCGACGAGCTTGCGACCATCTGCGAAACCTATACCTCGGTGCACCCGAACGCGGGCCTGCCGAACGAGTTCGGCGAGTACGATCTCGACGCCGAGGAGATGGCGGCGGAAATTATCGACTGGGGCAAGTCGGGCTATCTCAATATTGTCGGCGGCTGCTGCGGCACCACCCCCGAACATATTCGCGCCTTTGCAGAGGGGCTTAAACACGTGGCGCCGCGCGCCTTGCCGGAGCTGCCGGTCAAAATGCGTCTTAGCGGCCTTGAAGCCTGCAACCTCAACTAGGAGCCGAGATGACACAACAAAAACAGACGGCGACCTTTACCAATGTCGGCGAACGCACCAATGTCACGGGGTCGGCGCGCTTCAAGCGGCTGATCATGGAAGAAGACTATGAAACGGCGCTCGATGTCGCCCGCGAACAGGTGGAAAGCGGCGCCCAGGTCATCGACATCAACATGGACGAGGCGATGCTGGATTCCAAGGCCGCCATGGTGCGGTTTTTGAACCTCATTGCCGCCGAGCCCGACATCGCCCGGGTGCCGATCATGATCGACTCGTCAAAATGGGAGGTCATCGAGGCGGGCCTCAAATGCGTTCAGGGCAAGGCCATCGTCAACTCCATTTCCTTGAAGGAAGGGGAGGAGATCTTCAAGCGCCAGGCCAAGACCATCAAGCGCTTCGGCGCCGCCGCCGTGGTGATGGCGTTCGACGAAACCGGCCAGGCGGAAAGCGCCGAGCGCAAGTTTGCAATCTGCGAGCGCTCGTACCGTATTCTGGTCGACGAGGTGGGTTTTCCGCCGGAAGACATCATCTTCGACCCCAATATTTTCGCCGTCGCTACCGGTATCGAGGAACACGACAACTACGCGGTGGAATTTATCGAAGGCACAAGGCGCATCAAGCAGCACCTGCCGCACGTCAAGGTGTCGGGCGGGGTGTCGAACGTGTCGTTTTCGTTCCGCGGCAACAACCCGGTGCGCGAGGCCATTCACTCGGTGTTCCTGTATCACGCCATCAAGGCGGGGATGGACATGGGTATCGTCAACGCCGGGCAACTGGCGGTGTACGACGACATTCCCGAGGAGCTGCGCGATGCCGTGGAGGACGTGATCCTCAACCGCGACCCAGGTGCGGGCGAGCGGCTGGTGGAACTGGCGCCGAAATATTCCGGCATGGCGCAGGCCGAAAGGGTGGAAGACCTGGAATGGCGCAGCTGGCCGGTGGCCAAGCGCCTCGAACACGCGCTGGTGAAGGGCATTACCGACTACATCGACGAAGACACCGAAGAATGCCGCCTGCAGTTCGCCAAACCGCTCGAGGTGATCGAGGGGCCGCTGATGGACGGCATGAACGTGGTGGGCGATCTGTTCGGCGCCGGTAAGATGTTCCTGCCCCAGGTGGTGAAATCCGCCCGCGTAATGAAGCGCGCCGTGGCCTGGCTCGACCCGTACATCGAAGCCGAAAAAGAGGCAGGCGCCTCGAACGGCAAAATCGTGATGGCGACGGTCAAGGGCGACGTTCACGACATCGGCAAGAATATCGTCGGCGTGGTGCTGCAGTGCAACAACTACGAGGTGATCGACCTCGGCGTCATGGTGCCGGCTGAGAAAATTCTGCAAACCGCCATCGACGAAAACGCCGACATCATCGGGCTATCGGGCCTTATCACGCCGTCGCTCGACGAGATGGTGCATGTGGCCAAGGAAATGACCCGGCGCGGCTTCGAGATCCCGCTTTTGATCGGCGGCGCTACAACAAGCAAGGCGCACACCGCGGTGAAAATCGAGCCTCAGTACGAACACGGCGTGGTGTATGTTAATAACGCGAGCCGCGCCGTGGGCGTGGCCTCGAACCTGCTCAGCAAAACGCTGAAGGCGGATTTTCTCGCCAAAACCCGTGCCGAATACGTGACGGTGCGCGAACAGCAGGCGAGGAAAAAGCCGCGCAGCAAGCCGGTGACGCTGGCAGCGGCCCGCGCCAACGCGTTTAGCACCGACTGGGCCAACTACACGCCAAGCGTGCCGAAAAGGCTCGGCGTCACCGAGTTTAAGGACGTGTCCGTCGCGACGCTTCGCGAGTACATCGACTGGACGCCGTTCTTTATGACCTGGTCGCTGGCGGGCAAATACCCGCGTATTCTCAAAGACGAGGTGGTGGGCGAGGAGGCGACGCGGCTGTTTCATGATGCCAACGCCATGCTCGACGAATTACAGGCCAAGGGCACGCTCAGGCCGCAGGGCATTATCGGTTTGTTCCCTGCCAACCGGGTGGAAGACGATATCGAAATCTACGCCGATGAAACGCGCAGTGAGTTGTTACTTACCTCCTGCCAGCTGCGCCAGCAGACGGAGAAAACCGGTTTCGCCAACTACTGCCTGGCGGATTATGTGGCGCCAAAAGGGATTGCCGATTACGTCGGCGCGTTTGCCGTCACCGGCGGGTTGGAAGAAGATGATTTGGCCGATGCGTTTGACAAGCAGCACGACGACTACAACAAGATCATGGTCAAGGCCGTGGCCGACCGTTTGGCCGAAGCGTTCGCCGAATACCTGCACCAGCAGGTGCGCATAAAGTATTGGGGTTATGCAACCGATGAAAACCTTTCCAACGACGAGCTGATCCGCGAGAACTACCAGGGCATTCGCCCGGCGCCCGGCTACCCCGCGTGCCCCGAGCACACGGAAAAGCGCAAGATCTGGCTGCTGCTGGATGTGGAAAACCGCATCGGCATGAAGCTTACCAGCTCGTACGCCATGTGGCCCGGCGCATCCGTCTCCGGCTGGTACTTCAGCCACCCGGATGCCAAGTACTTCGCCGTGGCGGGTATTCAGCGGGATCAGGTCGAGGACTATGCCAAGCGGCAGGGCATGAGTCTTGAAGAGGCCGAGAGGTGGTTAGGGCCGAATTTGGGGTATGAGGCGTGAGCCTCATGATCCTTTAGAAATGGAAAAGGCGACT
>JBNKEN010000389.1:0-6636 GCA_050288805.1 Pseudoalteromonas sp. | reverse complement strand
GAGTTCATAGAGTTCGCTGCAATTGAAAAGACCTGCCGCGCCCTTGATAGCATGCACCTGCGCAGCCACCAAGGCACAGTCTTCTGCCTCAACCGCTTCTTTTAAGGCGCTTTCCTCGTCCGCCAGGCGCTCGATAAACTCGTCACGCAGCCTGGCGTACTCTTCCTCGGGCAGATCGTCGACATCCAGTGAATGCTGATTAAGATGGTACGCAACCTTGGCGCTGAATACGTCCCTGTCGATGGGTTTGCCCAGATGATCGGCAAATCCCTGCTTTTTGTATCGCTCGATTTCATGCTGCATGATATTGGCCGTCAGGGCTATCACCGGCGTGGTACAGCCGGTGGCGAGTATGATATTGAGTGCCTGTTCGCCGTCCATCACCGGCATTTGTATGTCCATCAGAATAAGATCGAAGGTCTCTTCCAAAGTGGCCTGCACCGCATCCTGGCCGTGCTCGACGGCTCTGACATCGAGTCCCATACGCTCCAGTATGCGGGTGATCAAGCGCCGGTTGTCCGGGTGATCTTCCGCCAGCAATACCCGGCCGGACAATTGCTTTTGCAGCGCCGGGGTGGTTTCATCCTTCGCCACCTGGAGCACGTCGTCCAGGGAGTTAACCCAGACGCTCCTCGCAGTCTGGCGCAGCGGCAGGCGCACGCAAAATTCGCTGCCCTGATTCAGCACGCTGCTGACCTCGATATCGCCGCCAAGCTTTTCCGCCAGGCTTTTAGAGATATTGAGTCCAAGTCCGGTGCCGCCGAATTTGCGCGAGGTGGAAGAATCCGCCTGGTAAAACGCATCGAATAAATTGTTAAGCTGCGTTTCGGTCATGCCTATTCCGCTGTCACGCACGCAGATTTCCAGCATTTCATTGCGGCAGCTTACTTCCATCCTGATGCGGCCATGCGAGGTAAATTTCAGTGCATTGGCCGTCAGGTTCAATAAAATCTGCCGCAACCGGGTCGGGTCCGTGATGATTCGATCAGGCAGGGGAAAACGATAATCAAGCTGAAATTTCAGTCCCTTATCGCGAATTTGTTTGCCGAGCAGGGATTCAACATGGGTAATGGCGGCAAACAGGTCGGTTTCGACCAACTCGATCTCGAGCTTGTTGGCCTCGATTTTCGACATATCGAGAATATCATTGATAAGACCGAGCACATGGCGGCTGTTTTGCAAGATCACTCGAATTGCATTGTTGCGCTCCTGCGGTTTCACGTCTCCGAGCATAATGCCATCCGCATACCCGATAATAGACGTCATCGGGGTTCTGATCTCATGGCTCATGTTGGCCAGGAAACGGCTTTTTGCCGCACTGGCATCGCGCAATTCGCCGGCCAGCTGTTCGAGTTCTTGAGTTCTTTGAGCAACCTTGGATTCCAGCCCCTTATTCAGTTCAACGTTTTCGTCGTTGAGCAGACGAAACTTGTCGGCCAGGGCAAAGGCGAGCAGCATGGCATCCATTGCCGTGCCGATAAGCCCGAGCAGATAAAGGTTCACCGTCAACGGCGGCAGCACGCCTAAATTCGTCAGGTTACCCACCATATTGGGAAACATCATGGCGATATAGGCGAAAACAAAATAGCGCGCAGGTTTGAAGCCGTTTGCCCAGCTCAATATACCGATGAACAGGCCAAGGCAGAGCGCCACGGCGGTGACCAGGGTCGACCAGATAAAACCAAAGCCCGGCCAGAGCACGCAAAATCCCACACCGGCGGTGGCAAACCAGCCCACAAGGAATGACAGCCGCGAAAGCCTGGGAAAGCTTTCTTTCAATTTAAGCAGGCTGTTGTAAAACAGAATATTGGTCAGCGGGGTAAGGGCAAAGCCAATCCAGTGAAGGTGAGCGGAATAGAAACCGAAAAGCTGGTCGGAAATATGAAAAAAGTGACTCCAGGCGAACACCCAACAGGCGGTGAACATCGCATAATAAAGGTGAGTTACATCCTTAGAGCCGATGTAAATCAGCAGATTATACAAACCGAGCGCGATGCCCACACCAAAGCATAGCAGCATCACCAGGTTCTCACGGGTCACCTGTTGCTTAAAGCTCGCCTCGGGTTTCAACACCATTTTAGCCGGCGTGTAAAAATAGTCGCTGGTAAACTGGGAGACCAGAAAATAGCGTTCACCCGGTTTGAGAGCAATCCGGTTTCCGTAATGAAAATCAAAGTTGTTGGGGCTGTCACCGCCGGTAACAAAGGTCTGGCTGCCCCCCTGCCAGTACAACCGGGTCTCAATGCGAGACATCAGGGTGTTGTAGGGGTAAAGCACCAGATTTTCTGTGTCGCTGCGATTAACGAGTTCCACCACCAACCAGTAGCGCCCAGCGAAATAACTGGTTTTTTCCTGAGCCGGCTTACCTTTGGCCCAATCGGCTACGGCTGCAAAATCGGCGGGAAAAACACCCTCCTCGGCCTTCAGAATACGCCCGACGCCGTGCAGGTTCACCTCCTGCTGTTGTTCCGTGTAGATAAACGGTTCTGCCGAGGCATTCACCACGGCACAACAAAGCAACAGCAATGCAGCAACGATCCCCCGCAGCACAGTTCAGTCCTGCCCCGAGTGAGATAATGCGCTAGACAAAACGTAAACCATGCACGACCAACTAGAAGTAATAACTCAATTCAATGCCAAAACGACGCCCGTCTCCCTTAAAGTCCTCCAGCATGCCGAGAAAGCTGCTGAGATCGAACTTAAGGTGGCTGTATTCCTTATCAAACAGGTTTTTCGCCCATAAGGCAAGCGCCCACCGCTCTGCCTGATAACGCAACTGCGCATCCCAGCGGGTATATCCGCCCTGGCGGGCATAGGGATTCTCGTTCTGATCGAAATAATATTCCGACTGATAATCGAACTGGGCTGATGCACGCAGAGAGCCTTGTCCCAGTACGTAGGCGTAACTCAATTCGCCGGACAGATTAAGCCGTGACGTGAAAGGCAGGCGATGACCGCTGAGTTCGACCCCGACGGGGTCGACATAGTCTTCGTAAACGGCATGAGGAATATAACCGAGACTGAGTCGCCCTTGCAGCGCCGACAAAGGTGCGAACTCCAGTTCGCTTTCAAATCCGTAAATGGTCAAATCGGCCACGTTTTCAAGCAGCTGGAACGGCGGCAAACCGGCAACGCTCGACGGCTGGTTCATAAAAACCTGTTGATCGTGGTAATCGTAATAAAACAGCGCAGAATGCCAGCGAAGTCCTTGTCGGGGCCAATAAAAACGGGCACCTAATTCATGGGCATTGAGGGATTCCGGGCCATAGGCCGCCTGCCCTGCCTGCTCGGGGCTTGACAGAAACCCGCCGTTGTAACCGCCGCTTTTATCGCCGTTGGCAAAGCTGTAATACAGGTTGTCGTCGCGGCCGAGCTGCCAATTGAGCGCCAGTTTGCCGGATACCCCGCTGTCTTGTTGATCCCCGGCGACGTGATAAAAAGGGATCCACATGCCGGCCAAATCTGCGGGGTTGACGATGGCGTTCAGCTCGGCGCGGGAATCGTAATCGAACTCCTCGTCGCTGTAGCGCAGCCCCGCGGTAAGCAGCCAGTTTTCAGCCAAGGGGTAATCAAGCTGGCCGTAAACGGCAACAGTCCGGCTGTTGATCAGGTTGTCGTAGAAAAACGTCGCCGTCAGGTTCGTCGGCAGTATGCCGCGAAGATCACGTAATATGTCGTTGTAATTATCCTGTGCGATTTTCTCATCAAGGTAAAACAGGCCGGAGGTTAAAAACCCTTTCCCTGCTGCACCGCTCAAAATAAATTCCTGCGTCCAAAGCCGGGTGTCGAGCCCGAGAGCCCCTTCACACAGGTTTGCCGGACTGCCGTCGCAATTGAAGGCGTGACTACGCTCCAGCCGGTTGTAACCGGTCAATGAGCGCAGCGTCCAGTCGCTAAGCTGCCAGTCGAGGTGAAGCGACGCGCCGCGTCCGTCGCTCTCATGGGGCGAATCGTTATTGACCATCACAGCGAAAAAATCGTCGGAGCCGGAGTTAAAACCGAAGGCATCAAAACAGTTTGTGCTGCCTGCCTGCTCCGGGCTGCATAACTCGCCGGTAAGCGGATTGGCAAAAATGCCGATATTGCCCACCGGCTGCGCCCAGCCCTGCCAGCTTTCCAAATGGGTCTTAAACAGCACATCCAACGGACCGAAGGCGGAGGCCAGCATCAGTCTCGCGTTATTTTGTTCCATCCCGGCCTCGGGCGCAGCAGGATAAAGGTTGCGTGTCGTGTAGTCGTATTTTTGGTGGTTGAAGGCCAGCCTGAGCGCGGTTTCATCCCCGAGAGGTTGATTGTACATGGCATCCAGGCTGCGGCTGTCATGATTGGCCATGCCGACCCGCAGATACGCTTCCTGACTGTTCTCGGGCCGCTGAGAGCGGATGAGAATCGCCCCGCCAGTGGTATTGCGCCCGAACAGGGTGCCCTGCGGGCCTCTGAGCACTTCCACCCGTTCGACATCAAACAAATTGACGATTTGGTTGTTGGCCGAACCCACGGCCAGTTCGTCGACATACACGGCTACCGGAGAGGTGTTCGCCGTATTGTAGTCGGTCAGGCCGACGCCGCGAATATTAAACGCCGGAGGCGTACCTTCTGCCGCGTTTTGGCTGATTTTGAGGTTGGGGGCGCTAAATGCCAGTTCGGTACTGTCCTTGATATGGCGAGACCGGAGTGTTTCACCGGACACCACGGAAACCGAGGCACTGACGTCGGAAAGAGGCTGGCGCCGCTTTTGCGCGTACACCTCTATCACTTCCAGGTCTTTCGCTTCCGTCACCTGATTGTCCGGCGGCGTTGCTGCATGTGCCAGGGCAGAGCCGAGCAACAAGGGCAACGCGCCCATTGAAAAGGCTAGCTTCATCATAGGGGATCATCCGATCTTGATTATACGGGACGGCCTTGCTTTGGAAGCCGCAGTTCAGCAGTCAACAGTATAGCCAACTTTTGTTTCCAATACAGTCCCTTAGAGTGCGTTTGCCGAGTTGCTAAGCGGCTTTGTCGATTATTGCTCCTCAAAGGCGTGTTCACCGCTGATATGCTCGGGATAGCCGCAGATGGCACGGGCCGTCGACATCCCCGCCATCACCGCCGCTTCGACACACCCGGCATTAACCCCGGTCCGGATCCAGTCCCCCGTAATATACAAATTGCCGAACAGGGTTTCATCCGTCGCCAACCGGTATCGGCTGGTGCCGGTCAGCGAAAGCACGTAACGTTCGGACGGGTCCAGATTGACCCGCCAGTACTGGGAATTGAGGCGGCCGACCCCCTGCTGATGAAGCGGATCGTAAAGCACCTGCCAGTTGAAATCGCCATACCCGGCAGCATCGGGCCAAAGCGGATAGATCTGGCTCGTCAGCTTCGCCTTTACATTGGCCTTAACCTGCTCCTTGCAGCGTACGGGAAACCCATGGTCATCCCGGGACGGATATTCGGAAACGGGAAACGCGCTGCAAAAATACGCTATGTTGCGCGGGCCCGAACCGGCAGGCCAGCTCTCTCGCCGTGTCAGAAAGCCCATCGAAGCCCAGGTGTCGAAGGGTTCGTTGAAAGCACTTAATACGGGGCCATCACCGTGCGAGGAGAAATGACGCCAGCCCAATTCCTGGTCGCTGTCATTAAGCCAAAGCTGGCATGCCTGGGTCGCCACCGTTTCGACCTTAAGCGCCTGATCGGCCAATTTCCCGTCAAGGGCCAAAAGCCCGGGGCACAGGTGTTTGAGTGATGCAACGGAAATCCCGAAAACCACCCTGTCGAAGTCAACACCGGCCTCGAGGGTTAAGCTCGGCAAGGGTTCACCGAAGTGCGACTGGTACAGCTCCGGCCACTCGCTCCAGAACGATTCCAGATTGATATTATGGCTTTGCAGCAGATCGGCCTGTTTCGGGTCGAGTTGGCTGTAGTCGGGTTCGCTCGGCCAGCAGGGCAAACCCCCGACATCGACCAGCGGTTGATATTCCGATTTACCGCTCGCCAGTTCAACCTGGCGTACAAGGTGAATGGCCGCCACATTAGGGCGCCCTTCCGTATCCTTGCCCGGAACCAGTTCCCAAACCTGGTGGAAAAACTCAAAACGCACACCCCTTTGTCTCAACAGCTCGTAAATCGGCGCAAAGATCACGTCGCCCATTCCCGCCTGCATTTTCCACATCACCCCGCCGCGGTAACACAGGCCGATTCGCAGCATCGCCAGCACAGCGACCCCGGCCTCGACATCCGGCCTGTTGAAATCGCCGCCGGGATAGGCAAACACCAGGTCATAGAAGCCGCGCACCGGTGCCGAATCCACCGAATAATCGGGATTGGCGCCGTTTCTTGCCAGCCACTGGCGAAAATCGTATTGATTCAAGACGCCAAAACCATGGCGATAAACGCGATCGCGAATAAGGCCGGTAACAACGGCAATGGCCAGATCCGCGCAGATATAGGCTCTTCGCAGTACGGGATCATCATCGAGCAACGCCGCAATCTCGCCGTTCAGCCAACGCTTCAGTTTGCGCACCAGATACCAGGTAACCAAAGTGTCTTGGCGTTCGCCGGTACGCTTATCCTTCGCCAGAAGACCGGTCAGTTCCGACAACAGCTCGGCAAGCAATGAGGTATTGGAACGAACAGCCCTTGCACCGCTCGACA
>JBNKEN010000388.1:0-3264 GCA_050288805.1 Pseudoalteromonas sp. | reverse complement strand
GTCCGATCGTTTCCTGGACTGCCGGGCAGCATGGCTCCCTGATAGTGTCGACCTTTGCGGTTTCTATGGTCGTGGGTTACCTGATGGACAACTATACTCACGCCGATTACGCCTATCTCGACAGTCTGACCACCTGCTTTGCTGTGGTAACCACCTACCTGGTGGCGCAGAAGGTGTTGCAGAACTGGCTCTACTGGATAGTGATCGATGCGGTGTCTATCTACCTTTATATCGGCAAGGGTTATTACCCGACCGTGATGCTGTTTGTGTTCTACACCCTGATGGCGGCCTGGGGATACAAAACCTGGTTGGATGAAACGCGAAAATCGGCCCCGTGCCTGTCGGGACGTCCCGCATGAGGCATGAAATTGCTTCCCTGTTTGCTGAATTTGCGCCGCATCAGAGGCTGCTTGAGGTGAGCTATCTGACCCGTGGGCTCAGCAACGACAACTATTATCTGCGCGCCGACGACGGCGGCTACCTGCTGAAATGCTATCGCCGAAACTGGCCCGGCGAGGCGCTTGCGGCGCAGTGCGATTTCGCCTCACTGGGGCTGTGTCCGTCGCCGCTTTGGCAGGATCCCGAACGCAAGGTCGCTATCTTTGAATACCATGAGGGTGAGGAAGCAAAACGTTTCAATGGCCAACTGGTTGAGCACCTGGCCCGTATACACGATTACAGCCGCGAGGGGGAAGCGTTGGATCTGGCCGAGGCGCTGGCGCCTTATCGCGCCATGGCCGAATTCGCACCGTTTGCCGATGCCGTCGATACCGCGCTTGCGACCATCGCCCGGTTGCCGGTGACGCTCGGGTATTGTCACAACGACCTGGTGGCCGACAATATTATCCTGACCGAGGCGGGGATCACGCTGATCGATTTCGAATATGCCGGGGTCAACGACGTGTATTTCGACCTTGCGGCGCTTTCGTTGAGCTACGGAATGCAGGATCTGGAAATCAGCGACTTGCTTTCGCTTTATCACGCGCAGAACGGGGCACAGCCAAAAGAAGGTTCGGGTGAGGAAAAACTGACGTGCTTTCGCTTGATTTACGGGGTGTTGAGTTACTGCTGGTATGTGCAGCGGGGAGCCCGGCAGCAGGCTGAATCCCTGCGGGTTCAGCTGATGCCGCAGGAATGATTACAGGCCGCCCAAACGCTGAGCCAGTTCCTTGTAACGCTCTACGTCGCCCTTGTCGAACAGGGGATCGCCATTGTCGTCTTGTGATTTGGCGATTAGAAGGTGCTCTCGTGCAAGTCGTTTTACGCGCTCGATCTTTACGTCTAAAAATTCGGCGACCTGCTCTACTGTCATCAGGTTCATTGATTTCTCCCGTTAATATTGAACTAATAAATTAATCGTACGGACGGGATAAATCTAGTCTTTTTTTCGCTAATTAGGGTGTAATTTCGTCTTTTCGTTGAAATTATAAGCATCTGAATTTTCGGGGCTGGTATTTGCCGAATATTGGCTATATCATTGGCTCTGCTCGATGAACCCTCTTTATCGGGTCGTGCAACGCTCTCGTGGTGAAATGGATATCACGTGGCCCTCCGGAGGCCAAGGTCCAGGTTCGATTCCTGGCGAGAGCGCCATTCGCATTTGCGCAGACAAATTGCCTTATCAGATTGTTTACCACCTGGCCGTTTCTTCCCTTGATGCTCTTTGAATGCAGAGAATGCTTGGTTTTTTATTGTTTTCGCATTTATTTTCCAATCGCTTGGTTTGATTTACGGTGCAATATTGCTGTAAATGTCTCGTTAATTTCAGTGGTTTTTATTGATTTAATTTTAGTCATGAATTAAATTGAAAGCGCTTACATTTTTTTGTGGGCCGGAAACCTGATATATTTTTTACATTCGATTGTAAGCGCTTTCATGTTGCAGCAAAAGCTCTTCAGGGTGTAGCAAGGGGAAATAAATGAAAAAACAAGAATTCAGAATGACGCCGTTGGCAACGAGCTTGTCCTTGATGCTTGGCGCTTCTTCGCTCGTGGCATTTCAGGCAAATGCACAGGAAGAGGCGAAAGCCGATGAGGTTGAAGTAATTCAAGTTCGAGGCATTCGGGGTAGCTTAATTAAATCGCTGGACGTTAAGCGTAATGCCAAGGGGGTCGTTGACGCGATCACCGCAGAGGATATGGGTAAATTCCCTGATACGAACCTCGCCGAATCGTTGCAGCGCATTACCGGGATCTCTATTGATCGTTCCAACGGCGAGGGTTCTAAGGTAACCGCTCGTGGTTTCGGCCCTGAGTTCAACCTGGTCACCCTGAACGGTCGCCAGATGCCGGCCTCTTCACTGGAAGCAACGACGGCGTCGTCTTCGCGTTCCTTCGACTTTGCAAATCTGGCCTCGGAAGGTATCGCGGGAGTTGAAGTTTATAAAACGGGTAAGGCCTACGTACCGACGGGTGGTATGGGGTCGACCATCAATATCCTGACGACTCGCCCGTTGAATGCCCCAGGCCTGAAAGCCACTTTCGGTGTCAAAGGGGTGATGGATCGCTCTTCCGACAAAGATTCAATTACACCGGAATTGTCAGGCCTTTACAGCAACACCTTTAACGACAATAAATTTGGTGTGGCCATATCCGGTTCGTATCAGGAAAGGGAAAGCGGCAATGCCCAGGCCACAACGGGCGGTTGGCGTACCTTTCCGGGAAGCATCAACGGCTGGGATTGGGGGGGCGGCAATGCCGACTGGGGTGGTCTGATCCCGGCAGAAGAGGGCGCTCACCAGAATTACCCGGATGCTACAGACGTGTATTCTGTGCCGCAAAGCGTCGGTTATGCCTTCCATGAGGTGAAAAGAACACGCACCAACGGTCAGTTAACCCTGCAATACAGCCCAATCGAAGCGGTCACGGCAACGCTGGACTACACCTATGCCAAGAATGAAGTGTCGGATCAGTACAACGATGTGTCGGCCTGGTACAACTTCGGTCCGTCCAGCGGTGTCTGGACCGACGGTCCGGTTGCGGCGCCGCTTATCTATACGGAAGCGTTTGGTGCGCCGGGCGATCTGGCGATGGGGGCCGGCAGTTACGATACGGTCAACGAAAACAAATCGTTGGGCTTCAACCTTAAGTGGGAAGCAACCGATAACCTGAGCCTGGAACTGGATTACCACGATTCAACCGCCGAGTCGCGTCCCGACAGCCCCTATGGCAGCAATAACGTGATCGGGATGGCGACCTGGGTGCGAGCGGTCACCTCTACCGACTTCAGCAAGGATATGCCGGTTCTGAGCATTACCTTCCCTGA
>JBNKEN010000387.1:0-3992 GCA_050288805.1 Pseudoalteromonas sp. | reverse complement strand
AAACCGCCGGTGTGCTTAAGGGGGAATACGGTATTACGCCCGCCGCGGTCGACAAGGCTTTGCAGGAAAGGGTGCTCGAAGGGGCCGAACCCGTACAGTGCCGTCCCGCCGATCTGATTGAACCCGAACTGGACGGTCTGGAAGCCGAGCTGGATTCGCTGGCGAAAGAACAGGGCTTCGCATTGGCGAAGGACACCATAGACGATGTGCTGACCTATGCACTGTTCCCGCAGGTAGGACTCAAGTTTTTGCAGAACCGCAATAACCCGGCGGCGTTCGAACCCGTGCCGAGCGGTGAACCCGAACCGGTTAAGATCAAACCCGGCGCGGCAGCGGCCAGTTCCGGCGAACCGGAACGTTACAGCGTCAGCGTCGACGGCAAGGTTTACGATGTGGTGGTCGCACCGGGCGGGGAGCTCGAACAGGTGGCCCCGAGAAGCGATGAATACCTGCCCCAGGCCGCGGCCGTCACCGGCGGCGAGACGCTCAATTCGCCTCTTGCCGGCACTATCTTCAAGCTCAAGGTGAAACCCGGTCAGGACGTGGCCGAGGGCGAGGTGGTGGTGATCATGGAAGCGATGAAGATGGAAACCGAGGTGCGCGCGCTGCACGGCGGTCGTGTCGCAGAAATTATGGTGTCGGAAGGCGATTCGGTTGCCGCCGGCGACCCGCTGATTGCCTTTGCCTAGGAGGACACATGGACGGAATACTTAATCTGTGGCAGGCCACCGGAATAGCGAATTTCAGCGGCCCGGCCCTTATCATGATCGCCGTAGGCTGTTTGCTGCTTTATCTGGCCATTGTTCGTAATTTCGAGCCGCTTTTGTTACTGCCTATCGGTTTCGGCGCCGTGCTGACCAATATTCCTGTCGCCGGGCTGGCCGAACTCGGTGGTCTGCTGGACTACGTTTACCACATAGGGATCGATTCCGGGGTCTTTCCGCTTTTGATCTTTATGGGGGTCGGGGCACTGACAGATTTCAGCGCGCTTATTGCCAACCCGCGGATGCTGCTGCTCGGTGCCGCGGCCCAGTTCGGGATCTTTGCAACCCTGTTCGGGGCGATATTGCTGAATTTTATTCCGGGCTTTGAATTCAGTATGAAGGATGCCTCGGCCATCGCCATTATCGGTGGTGCGGACGGTCCGACCGCGATTTTCCTGGCCTCGCGTTTGGCGCCCGATCTGCTGGGCGCCATAGCGGTCGCAGCCTATTCCTATATGGCACTGGTGCCGATTATCCAGCCGCCGATCATGAAGGCGCTGACGAGCGAGGCGGATCGCAAGATAGAAATGCCGCAGCTGCGCCCGGTATCCAAGAAGGAAAAGGTGATGTTTCCGCTGTTGGTGTTGCTGGCCACGATTTTATTCCTGCCGGCGGCAACGCCCCTGGTGGGCATGTTCTGCCTCGGCAACCTGATGCGCGAAAGCGGCGTGGTGGATCGCCTCAGCAACTCGGCGCAGAACGAGCTGATCAACATCACCACCATTTTCCTCGGGTTGGCCGTGGGTTCTAAACTGGCGGCGGATAAATTCCTGACCGTGGAAACCATCGGCATTCTGGTGCTCGGCGCCTTGGCGTTTGCCATCGGCACGGCCTCGGGCGTGTTGATGGCAAAGGCTATGAACCGCTTCAGCAGCACGCCGGTGAACCCCTTGATCGGCGCCGCAGGCGTGTCTGCGGTGCCGATGGCCGCGCGTGTGGTCAATAAGGTCGGGCTCGAATCCAATCCCCATAACTTCCTTTTAATGCACGCCATGGGGCCGAATGTCGCCGGTGTACTTGGCAGTGCGGTGGCCGCAGGTATTTTGCTGGCCGTTGTCGGTTAACTTCTCCGACCTTTGCGTGGCCGGGGCCGAACTCTCCCCGGCTGCGCTTTTTTCTTGCTATACCCAGTATCCTATCCCTGTTAAGGTTGCCTTTGTGCCCGTTGACTAGTCCGGAAATATCATGAAGGCGATACTGATTATTTTGCTGTTGTTCGCGGCCCTGGCGATTGTTGTTCCTTTGCTTGAAAGATATCAGCGTCCGTTAAAACTGGATAAAGGCAGGGCGCTTGCCAAATATATCTGGCCGCTAGTCGGGATCTGGTTGGTGGCGCAGCTGCTCTATGTGTTGCTGCATTAGGTTTGTAAGTAAAGGCTTACGAAAACAAAAACATCGGGAATGTTTTTGAACGCCGCAGGCGGCCCCGAAGGGGAGAGGGCAAGATAGCCCGAATAAAAAAGGCACCCTAGGTGCCTTTTCCTTTATCCTTTGATGCTTAATTCATCGCCAGCTGAAGTGTGCGATTGCGTTCCAGCTGGGCTATCAGGTCCTTGGCGACCGGTTCGAATTTAGCCAGCTCTGCCGTCGGTAACGGTTCCGATTTTGGCAGTTTGACGGTACGCGGGTTGCGATGTACGCCGTTGACCAGGAACTCGTAATGCAGGTGTGCGCCGGTGACGCGACCTGTCGACCCTACGGTGCCTATCTTCTGTCCCTGCTTGATTTTCTGGCCGGTTTTCGCCAGACGCTTGTTGAGGTGCAGGTATTTGGTAACGTAGGCGGAACCGTGCTGAATAAACACATAGTTGCCGTTGTACTTGTTGTAACCCGCCTTGATCACCTTACCGTTACCCGCAGAGACGACCGGTGTGCCGGTCGGGGCCGCGTAGTCGATACCGCGATGGGGTTTTACCGTCCCGGTAACCGGGTGCAGGCGACGTGGGTTAAAGTTTGAACTGATGTATTTGAAATTCACCGGAGCGCGCAGGAAGGCTTTCTTCATGCTGCGGCCTTCCGGCGTGTAATAATCGCCGTCGCTGTGACGCACCGCCGTATAGCGTTCGCCCTGGTTGATAAACTCGGCCGCAACGATATTGCCCGTGCCTATGTATTCACCGTCGATGTAGTGAGTTTCATAGATCAGGCTGAACTGATCGCCCTCGCGAATATCGTTGGCAAAATCCACGTCCCAACCGAAGATGTCGGCAAAGTTCATGATCTGTTTTTCCGACAGGCCTGCGCTTATTCCCGCGGTCCAGAAACTGCTGCTGATTTCACCTGCGGCCGATTTGGTCAGGGTGTCGATTTCCTTGCTGTCGATGGCGGTGTCGTAGTCGCCTTCGTCATTGAGGGTCACATACAGGGTATCGGTTTTGCTCAGTATGTATTTCAGCTGTTGCAGTTCGCCTTGCTCGTTGCTGGCAAAACTCAGCACCTCGCCGGGATGAATTTCGGTCAGTTGCTTGGTTTCGGCATTGCTGTTAACCAGCTTGTGCAGGGTTTGGGCTGAAAAACCGGCGCGTTTGAAAATAAGTGCCAGGTTGTCGCCGTTTTTAACCTTAAAGTCCCGATAAGCGTATTCGGTCCGTTCAGGTTTGCTCGGTTCCGCGTTGAGCTGGGTAAGCTTTTCCTGCTCGTCCAGCTGAACCTGTAATTCGTAACGTTTGCCGATTTCCAGCGCATTGTCGCGACTGTCTTTCGAGGCGGTGGCTTTTTCCGAGGGGATAAGAGTAAGAATGGCAATAGCGGAAACGAGTCCGAGAATGAGCATTTTGTGCTGTTTGGGAAGCTGTTTGACTACGTTCACCATAACCTGCCTTATCTGCTGTTAAAAACTTATTACCAAAAACGGAGGATATACCGAATATAGCGGCAATTCCAGTGTTTTGTGCATTTAAACGTGCCGCGAATTGCGCTAGAATCGGGCGATTGGCTATCTTTTATTGGAGTATTGAATGGCGGACTTTGAGGCAGCGCTGGCGGAGATAAAACGCGGTGCGGAAGACATTTTATTAGAAGAAGACCTGGTAGAGCGTCTTAAATCGGGCAAAAAGCTGCGCATTAAAGCGGGTTTCGATCCAACGGCCCCTGATCTGCACTTAGGTCATACCGTATTGATTAATAAAATGAAAACCTTCCAGGACCTGGGTCATGAGGTGATCTTCCTGATCGGTGATTTTACCGGTTTAATCGGCGATCCGACCGGTAAAAACGTAACCCGTAAGC
>JBNKEN010000386.1:0-5101 GCA_050288805.1 Pseudoalteromonas sp. | reverse complement strand
GCCACACCCACCAGCCGTAAACCGCCATGGCCATGTAGTAAAAGTTCAGCACGGATTCCATCAGCAGGGCGCCGTTCCAGAACAATACGGTATAAATGAGGGTACTGAAAAACGCCGCCGGCCAGCACCAGGGACTTTGCCTGACCGCCAGCAGCAGATAGGCCACCGACAGGGCTACCGCGCCGTATTCCCAATAGGACATGGCAACCATGCCCTCGGCAAGCGCCGAAATAAAATCCGTCATCATTCAGAGGGCGACAGGTCGCCGGCAATAAACTTGCAAACAAACACGATTTTGCCGTACTCGCTGTGAGAGCGTTTCATCTCCTCGCCGAGCACCTGCATCAGGGTGTCGTAATCGCCGAACACCTGGGTCGACATGGTGTTGGTGATCACCTTGAGGCCCGTATGGGCGTTCAGGCGCTCGATAAAGTCCTTGATAAAGGGAATGTAGTCCCGATGCAGGGGGTACTTGCTGATTTCTACCGAAAGTTTCATGGCGTGTTTCTGTCACTTTTCTAAGGTGGCGCTAGTTTACACTATTCTGCTGCGCACATCCTCTGCTTGCCTCAAGCGTTGTTATTAAAAGCAAGTCTGTGCCACACTTTGGGAAACCGAAAACCGATCAATACATGGAATTTATTATGCAAAAATGCCCGTCTTGCCAATGCAGAAAGCCGTTCACCCTGGAACTGGAGATGGCGTTTCAGCCCATTGTCGACATTAAATCGAATCGCGTTTTCGCCTACGAGGCCTTGGTGCGAGGGAAAAACGGTGAATCGGCCGGACAGGTATTGAGCAGCGTGGATGATGAAAACAAATACGCCTTTGATCAAACCTGCCGCACCAAGGCCATTGAAGGCATCGCCAGACTCAGCCCCGACGCCAGCGTCAGCATCAATTTTCTGCCCAATGCCATTTACGACCCGCAAACCTGCCTGGCCAAAACGCTGGAGGCCGCCGACAAATACCGGGTCGCCAAAGATCGCATTATCTTTGAGGTCACCGAGCACGAAAAAATCACCAACCACGTTAAACTGCTCGATATTTTCGAAACCTACCGCGACAACGGGTTTAAAACGGCGATCGACGATTTCGGCGAGGGTTTTGCCGGACTGAACCTGCTCAGCCGGTTTCAGCCGGATCTGTTAAAACTCGACATGCAGCTGGTGCAGGGCATCGCCGAAAGCAAGGCGAAACAGGCCATTTTCGAGGGGGTCAGGCACATAGCAAACAGGCTGGGCATCAATCTCATCGCCGAAGGTATCGAAACCGAGGAAGATTACCGTTACCTGCGCCAAAACGACATTTACCTGATGCAGGGTTACCTGCTTGCGCGCCCGCAAATCGCCGAGCTCCCCCCCTATATTCTGCCTGGGAGCTAATCGAAAAAAGCGATTGGATGCATCTATAAATTTTCTCCGCCGGAGCGCGGATCCTGTCTACACTCTAGTAGAGCAGATGTTCCTGGTAGCTTGGATAAAGCTACGTACCGTCAATCAGGAGACTGCAATGTCATTATCAGGATCAAAAACCGAGCAAAATCTCAAAGATGCCTTTGCCGGGGAATCCCAGGCAAACCGGCGCTACCTTTATTTCGCATCCAAGGCCGACGTGGAAGGGTATAACGACGTTGCCGCGGTATTCCGTTCCACCGCCGAGGGCGAAACCGGCCATGCCCACGGCCACCTGGAATACCTCGAGGAATGCGGCGACCCGGCAACCGGCATGCCCTTTGGCGGCACCGGAGATAACCTCAAAACCGCCATCGCCGGGGAAACCCACGAATACACCGACATGTATCCGGGCATGGCGAAAACCGCCCGCGAGGAAGGATTTGACGAAATAGCCGACTGGTTCGAAACCCTGGCCAAGGCGGAGCGCAGCCATGCCAACCGCTTTCAAAAGGCACTCGATACCCTTAACGACTAGGGCCCCCCAGGGAGGACCTCTCCCCTCCCTGTTCCCTCCTTCTACCGGCTAGAGGTTAACCGATATGGCTAAAAAAGAAGGCAGTTTAGAGGCCCCGACCCGGCATCCCGTCGCCTGGCAATCCGCTGATTTTTACGACCGCGACTCCCTCAACACCGAACTCGAGCGGGTGTTCGACATCTGCCACGGCTGCAGGCGCTGCGTCAGCCTGTGCGACGCCTTCCCCACCCTGTTCGATCTGGTCGACGAGTCCGACACCATGGAGGTCGACGGCGTCGCCAAGGCCGACTACCAAAAGGTGGTCGATCAATGCTACCTCTGCGATATGTGCTTTATGACCAAGTGTCCCTACGTACCGCCTCACGAATGGAACGTCGACTTTCCGCACCTGATGTTAAGAGCCAAGGCCGTTCGGTTTAAGGAACAGGGCGCCAGCACCCGCGACAAGCTGCTGACCAGTACGGATGCCGTCGGCAAAGCGGCGTCTATTCCCATCGTCGATATCACGGTCAATGCGCTGAATAAAAACACCGTCTTTCGTTCGCTGCTCGACAAAACCCTCGGCATCGACAAAAGCGCCCCGCTGCCCGACTATCACAGCAACACCTTGCGTAAGTCGCAGCGTTCAAATGCGGGAAATCCCGCGCCCCGAGCGGCCGGCGACACCACCGGCAAGGTGGCCTTTTACGCCACCTGCTACGGCAACTACAACAGCCCGGCACTGGGCGAAGATTTTTTCCGCGTGTTCCGCCATAACGGCATCGCCATCGAGCTGGTGCCGAAGGAAAGCTGCTGCGGCATGCCGAAGCTGGAACTCGGCGACCTCGACGCCGTCGCCAGGCTGAAAGAAGCCAATATTCCGCACCTCGCCGCCCTGGTCGATCAGGGTTACGATCTTATCGCCCCCGTGCCCTCGTGCGTGCTGATGTACAAACAGGAGCTGCCGCTGCTGTTTCCCGACGACGAAGACGTTAAGAAGGTGCAAAGGGCGTTTTTCGATCCCTTCGAATACCTCTTCCTGCGCCACAAGCAGGGGCTGTTCAACACCGACTTCAAACAGGGGCTTGGCGACATCAGCTACCAGGTAGCCTGCCATCTCAGGGTACAGAACATAGGAATGAAAACCCGCGATATCCTGTCGCTGGTGCCCGACACCCAGGTGCATGCCATCGAACGCTGCTCGGGCCACGACGGCACCTATGCGGTGAAAAAGGAAACCCGTGAAAAGTCCGTCAAGATCGCCCGCCCCGTGGTGCGCAAGGTGGATCAGCTGGCGCCGGATCACCATGCCAGCGACTGCCCGATGGCCGCCGTTCACGTGGCGAACCTGAGCGACAAGGTTGAACGGGCGGAGCATCCCATGACCCTGCTGCGCAAGGCCTACGGCATCTAGGAGACCCCATGAACACTCTGACCCGCAGGGAACTGCTGACGCTGGAACAATACGCCGCACTGCGCCCGCAAATTAGAGCGGCCTTTATCGCCTACAAGCAACACCGTCAGTTTCAGCTCAGCGACCATATCAGGCTGTTTTTCGAAAACCGCGTCACCATTCAATACCAGCTTCAGGAAATACTGCGGGCGGAAAAGATCTTCGAGGCCGAGGGCATTGACGAAGAACTTGAGGCCTATAACCCGCTGGTACCCGACGGGCGCAACTGGAAGGCCACCGTGATGCTGGAATACGCCGACGAAACCGAGCGCAGGCAAGCCCTTGCGACCTTGGTGGGGATAGAGGATTGTTTCTGGATCCGGGTAGCAGGATTCGACAAGGTGTTCGGCATCGCCAACGAAGACATGGAGCGCTCCACCGACAGCAAAACCTCGTCGGTGCATTTTATGCGCTTTGAATTAACCGAGGCCATGGCGGGTGCCTTGGCGCAGGGGGCTGAAATAAGTATGGGGGTAGAACACCCCCATGCCAATGTCACCGATGTGATCTTGCCTACGTCACTGGCAAACTCACTGCAACGCGACTTAGTTCCCTGTTGCGCGCCCTTTTTGACCGAACTCAAGGTAGATTACACCCCAAGTCACTAGGCGCAATCGAGAAAACCAGGCTTACCTGTCTTTAAGTGCCCGGGTCAGCTCATCGAGTTGACGCTGCAACTCGGCAACCTGGGCCGATGTCGCCGGCGCCTCGTCCGGCTTTTCATTTCTCGCCTGTCGGTGCTCTTCAGACATCACTTCCAACACGGTGCCCACCATCATGTTGAGGAAAATAAATGCGGTCAGAAAAATAAAACTGAGGTAATAAATCCAGCTCAGTGAGTACACATTCATGGTTTCATACATGACATCGGTCCAATCCTCGAAGGTCGCAATCCGGAACAGGGTCAGCATGGAAATCGACACATCCTGCCACAGCTCCGGGTTAATATGGCCGAACGCCATGCTTCCCACCGCGGCATAGATATAGAAAATCACGAACATCAACAGGCCGATATAACCCATCTGCGGAATCGCCTTAAGCAGCGCATTCACCAGCAGTCGCAATTCAGGCACCATGGAAACCAGTCGCAGCACCCTGAAAATACGCAGTAGGCGAGCAATGAATATGGTCGACCCGGCGGCCGGGTACAGGCTACCGAGCACGATAATGGTGTCGAAAATATTCCATCCTTTTGAGAAAAATGCCTTGGGGCCCTTGCTGGCAACAAAACGGATGATCAACTCAACCAGAAAAAATACGGTAATGCCCGCATCCATCACCGCCAGCACCTGCTCCACCGCCGGTGGCAAGGTGTAGGTGTGCGCACCCACGGTCAACGCCGAGATCACGATCACGGCTATAACGAACGACTGAAAATACTTACTTTGATCTATATGCTGAAACAATTGCTGCGATCGCGCCAACATGCGTCTCTCCTAAAAGCACGACAAAAAAACGCCCCATTTTAACCCCTCTTTTCCATTGCAGGAATAAGGAACTTGTGCCGACTGAAAGGAATTCTGATCGATAGATTGCCACCACTGTGTCTCCGGCACGGCCCTGTCCGACGAGTTCGGGCCCCGGCTTTTTGGCGGTTATCAAGGTGAAGGCTGTCGTGGCCGGAGCCGATGCGTGACCGTCGCTCTTGTCGCCACGCTCATAAACGGCAAAAGGAATTAAAGCGCTAATATGGAAAGATTTAGGGGCGCCATGACTAATTATTCAAACAATTTCATA
>JBNKEN010000385.1:0-5474 GCA_050288805.1 Pseudoalteromonas sp. | reverse complement strand
AACCCTGCCGACCATGGGCGCCGGCTGGTGTCCGCCGGGCATGCTGGGCATAGGTATCGGCGGCACCGCAGAAAAAGCGGCGGTGCTGGCGAAGGAATCCCTGATGGATCCGGTCGACATTCATGAACTGATGGAACGCGGCGCCGAAACGGCAGAAGAAAAGCTGCGTCTGGAAATCTTTGAGCGCGCCAACAAAACCGGTATCGGCGCCCAGGGCCTTGGCGGCCTGACCACGGTGGTTGACGTTAAGATCAAAACAGCACCTACTCATGCCGCGTCCAAGCCGGTGGTGATGATCCCGAACTGTGCCGCGACCCGTCACGTACACTTTACCCTCGACGGCAGCGGCCCCGCCAACCTTAAGGCGCCAAAGCTGGAAGATTGGCCGGAAGTGACCTGGGAAGTGGGCGAAAACACCCGTCGCGTCAACCTCGACACCCTGACCAAGGACGATATTCGCGAATGGAAGATGGGTGAAACCGTGCTTTTATCCGGTAAGATCCTGACCGGTCGTGATGCGGCGCACAAACGCCTGGCCGACATGATCAATTCGGGCGAAGGCCTGCCAGAGGGCGTCGATTTCACCAACAAGTTCATCTACTACGTCGGCCCGGTAGATGCCGTGGGTGACGAGGTGGTAGGCCCGGCCGGTCCTACAACGTCGACCCGTATGGACAAGTTTACCGACATGATGCTGGAACAAACCGGCCTTATTGGCATGATCGGCAAGGCGGAACGCGGCCCTGCGACCGTAGAATCCATCAAGCAGAACAAGGCGGTTTACCTGATGGCCGTCGGTGGTGCCGCTTATCTGGTGGCCAAGGCTATCAAGAAGGCCCGCGTGGTGGCGTTTGAAGACTTGGGAATGGAAGCTATCTACGAATTCGACGTCGAAGACATGCCGGTCACCGTCGCGGTAGACAGCGAAGGTGCCAATGCCCACACCCAGGGCCCGGCAATCTGGAAAGCGAAGATCGAAGAGCTGGATGCTAAACTGAACTAATTACCCATAAACGATAAAGAGCGCTGCTGCGCTCTTTTTTTCGCGGAGAAAAAAGATGAAAAAAACCGCATTCGTATTGGCCCTCGGCGCGTTGCTGAGCGGCACTACACAAGCGGCAGAGCCAGAGGCCCTGACCGTCGAACGTCTCAATACCCTGAACAAGATCCACAGCGTGGCGTTGTCGCCGGACGGCAGCCTGGTGGTGTACGGGGTGAAAAACCCCGAAGGCAGCGATCTCTACCTGCTGGACTTGGCCAAACCGGCCGAGCCCGCACGCCAGCTGACCTCCCACAAGGGCAGTGAATCGTCGGTCGCGTGGTCGAAAGACGGCGGCAGCGTGTATTTCCTTGCCAAGCGTGGCGAAAACCGCCAGATCTGGCGTCTCAGCCTGTCCGGCGGTGAGGCCGTAGCGGTGACAAATCTGCCAGTTGATATCGACGGCTTTAAGCTGTCGCCGGATGAAAAGCACCTGGCCCTTGCCATCGACGTGGCGCCGGGCTGTGAAACCCTGCAATGCACGCTGGATAAAAGGGCGCTCAAGGCCAAGGTGAAAACCACCGCCATGGCGTACGATCAGCTGATGGTACGTCACTGGGATACCTGGGAAGACGAATACAACACCCATTTGTTTGTCGCCGCTCTGGGCGACAAACCGGTCGGCAATGCCAAAGACCTGATGCCGAGCTGGAAGAGCGATATCGCCGGTATGGCTGAGGTGACCTTCACGCCCGATTCCAAGGCGCTGGTGTTCTCGGCCAAGGCGCCGGGCCGTGATCATGCCTGGACCACCAACTTCGACCTGTTCCAAATCGCCGTAGCAGGCGGTGAACCCGAAAACCTCACCAAGGACAACCCGGCCTGGGACGCCAAGCCGGTGTTTTCCGGTGACGGGCGCTATATGGCGTACCTGGCGATGAAAACCCCGGGCTATGAGTCCGACAAGTTTGCCATCATGTTGAAGGATCTGCGCACCGGGCAATTGAAGGAACTGGCGCCGCAGTTCGACCGCAGCGTATCCGACATGGCGTTCGGCGCGGGTGATCGCGCCCTCTACGTAACTGCGCAGGATCTCGGCCAGAAGAGCATTTTTGAGATCAGCACCAACTTCGGCGACGTGCGCACCGTATACAGCGACGGCACCGCGGGCAATTTGCAGGTGGTGAACGACACCCTGGTATTCAGCCGTCACGCCCTCAATGCCCCGGCGGATCTCTACACCATACGCCGCGACGGCACTGACCTTAAACAGCTGACCGAGGTCAACAAAGAAGCGATGGCAGAGCTGCGCCTCGGCGAATTCGAGCAGTTCAGCTTCCCTGGCTGGAACGACGAAACCGTGTACGGCTATGTGGTGAAACCCTGGAACTACCAGCCGGGCAAGAAGTACCCGGTGGCGTTTTTGGTGCACGGCGGCCCGCAGGGTTCGTTCGGCAACATGTTCCACTACCGTTGGAACGCGCAGCTGTGGGCCGCCCAGGGCTACGGCGTGGTGATGGTGGATTTCCACGGCAGCACGGGTTACGGCCAGGCGTTCACCGATTCCATCGCCCGCGACTGGGGCGGCAAACCGCTGGAAGATCTGAAAAAGGGCCTGGCCTTTGCGACCGGCCGTTACATGTGGCTTGACGGCGACAATGCCTGTGCGCTCGGCGCGTCCTACGGCGGCTTTATGATGAACTGGATTTCCGGCAACTGGAACACCGGCTTCAAGTGCCTGGTTAATCATGCCGGTTTGTTCGACATGAAGGCCTTCTACGAAAGCACCGAAGAGCTGTGGTTTGCCGAGCACGATATGGGCGGCGCGTTCTGGGACAAGGACACCGACTACAGCAAGTTCAATCCGTCGGATTTCGTCGACAACTGGCAGATCCCGACCCTGGTGATCCAGGGCCTCAAGGATTACCGCGTGCCTTACGCCCAGAGCCTCGGCGCCTTCACCACCCTGCAGCGCAAGGGCATCGACTCGCGTTTGGTGATCTACCCGGACGAGAATCACCACATCCTCAACCCGGACAATCTGGTCAACTGGTATCAGGAAGTATTTGCCTGGATGGGCAAACATCTTGAGCCTGCCAAATAAGCCAATCTTGCCGAAATAAGCGGTGCCCTGAGCACCGCTTTTCAGGTAAGACCAGTCTCCCTTAAGGGGCCAACCCCTTCGCCAGACCGCGCCCTAAGCCATGTTCCTGCCTTATCACGATGTAATATTATCTTTACAGCTTTTTCCGGCTTAACGTGAACGTAAAGGTAAATTCTCTTTTTTGCTTTCTTGTTAAATAAAATTTCACATCAAACACGCCTTTTAGGTATAAAAATATCTTTAAATAAAATTTATTGAATTGATATTTTGTTATTTTGGAATTGTTTGGTTTTATCATCTGATTTTGTAGCATGGGAACTAAGATAGTGATAGAGTCTCGGCAATTTCAGCGCTATCCCCCGTTTTCAGGGGGCCAGATAATATTGGAGAAGAAAAGTGGCTGTATTTGACAAAGTTGAATTCGATAACCACGAAAACGTGGTTTTTTGTTCTGACAAAGAGTCCGGCCTGAAAGCCATCATCGCGGTACACAGCACCAAGCTGGGTCCGGCCGTGGGCGGTTGCCGTCTGTGGAACTATGCCAACGAAGAAGACGCGGTTTACGACGTTCTTCGTCTTTCCAAGGGCATGACCTACAAAAACGCCGTTGCGCGCCTGCCTTTCGGCGGCGGCAAGTCGGTGATCATCGGTGACGCGAAAACCATCAAGTCTGAGCAACTTTTCCGTGCCTTCGGCCGCATGCTGGAACGCCTTGGCGGCAGCTACTACTCGGCGGAAGACGTCAACATCACCACCGGTGATGTGATGATCATGCACAAGGAAACCAATTATGTAATGGGTCTGGAAGGCAAGAGCGGCAACCCGTCTCCTTTCACTGCGCTGGGTACGTTCCTGGGTATCAAGGCGGCTTACCAGCACAAGCACGGCCATCAGGACCTGAGCGGCGTAAAAGTTGCGGTACAGGGCCTTGGCGCCGTGGCCTACGGCCTGTGTAAGCATCTGCATGCTGCCGGTGCCGAGCTGTTCGTGACCGACATCAACCAGGAAGCGATTGACCGCGTTGTTAACGAATTCGGCGCAACCGCCGTGGGTATCGACGAGATCTACGATCTGGATGTCGACGTTTACGCACCGTGCGCACTGGGCGCCACCGTGAACGACAACACCATTCCGCGCATCAAGGCCAACATCATTGCCGGTTGTGCCAACAACCAGCTGGCCGAATCGCGTCACGGCGAGATCCTGCGTGAGAAGGGCGTACTGTACGCTCCGGATTACGTGATCAACGCCGGCGGTATCATCAACGTATATTACGAGACGCTGCCGGAAGGCTACAGCGAAGCCGCGGCGACCAAGCACGTTGAAGGCATCTACGACACCCTGACAGAGATCTTTACCCGTTCTGAAAAAGAGCAGGTATCGACTCACATCATCGCCGACCAACTGGCGCAGGAAATCATCGAAAACGGCCTGTAATATTCCGGCTTGATTCGAAAAGAAAAAAGGCACGTTTTATCGTGCCTTTTTTGCGTTTTCGCGGCGGCGGATTTAGCATTGCTGTATTCGCTCACACATCCATAGATCAGAGGAAGATAAAGGTGAAACCGACCGCGATCGATATCCACAGCTGGCCCCGCGCCGAGCATTACGCGTTTTTCAAGGATTTCAGCCAACCGTATTTTCAGGTTTGCGTGCGCCTTAAGGCCAAGGTGCTTTACGATTACTGTAGGGCAAAGGGGTTGTCGTTTTTTCATGCCTACTGTTTTCTGGCCCAGCGAAGCGCCATCGAATACCAGCCCATGGGGCTGAGACTGGTGGAGGAAGGCGTCTGGCATTATCCTTCGGTGACCGCCGGAGTGGTGCAGCTTGCAGGCGACGACACATTCCGCTTCAGCTATTTCGAGCCGCTGGAGCGCTTTACCGACTTTGCCGAAATGGCGCAAAAGGCCTCCGTTCGGGCCAAGTCGGCGGCGTTTTTCAGCGAGGATTTCGCCAGCAAGGAAGGGCACCCGGACGCGCTGCATATTTCCGTGCTGCCTTGGATAGACTTCACCTCCTTCAGCCATGCCTTTGACGAGGGCGAAAGCTTCGGCATTCCCAAGCTGGTATTCGGCAAATACGACGGTGAAAGCGGCAGCATGCCGCTGGCGGTGGACGTGCACCATGCCCTGATGGACGGCCTGCATACGGGGCGTTTTATCGCGCTGCTGCAGGAAAAGTTCGATGATCCCGCTCGTTATTTGGGCTAAAAGGCCTAAATAGCGTGCTGCTCAAGCGTATCGAATGCCGGGTCGCGGCCTCGCAAAGGACGGCGTTTTCAACGGCGCAGCAGGCCTGGCGGGATATCGCCGATTGTCCGGGGTTTCACGGTCAGTTCGGCGGCTGGCAAGCCGCCGACGATGCGAAGACCCACACCGCGGTGATTATCGG
>JBNKEN010000384.1:0-7054 GCA_050288805.1 Pseudoalteromonas sp. | reverse complement strand
TGTTACGACGGGTGGTTTCCGGAAACCACCCGTCGTAACAGATGGAAACGCCGAAACGGCCGACCCCGGGCACATCGAATACGGTGAATTCATCACCGCAACTCACCCCGGCCTCATAGGGAAGAAAGGGGTATATCTTGCGATAGCGGGTTATCACCTCGCCTGTGGGATCGATCACCGGCGAGGTATTGAAAATCTGCTCGCCGTCGCGTTCGTAGTAGCTGCCGGGCAGCAGCCAGATCCCCAGCTCTTTGGCCAAATGACAGAAGGTTTGTTCGGTTTCGCCCCCCGCCGCCTCGGCCTGGATGAGATCGACGCCCTTGGCGGCAAGCTCCCCGACCACGACCATTTCAACCCAGGGAAAGCGATTTTTGGCTTGCCGTATTGCCCGACAGATATACTGCAGATTGTGCTGCGACGAGAGCGCCAGCTGCAATCCTGCAATTCCTAAGTAACTCATTGATAATCCTTTTGAGCCTTAACCAGATGTAACATTTAGACTAGGGACTAACGGCGCCCTTGCGTAGGTCCAGTTAAACGCTATCTATGAGTCCAGTTTGGTTTATCCTCACTGCCTGCGGGTATGCAACAGACCGTTGACTATCAATTCGCCGTCCAGGTTATACCACTGGATACGATTGCCGTTTAAGGTGACCTGAAAGCGCTGACATTCACCGTACACCCATTGACGCCACTGGCGGCAGAGCAGACCGTCTTCCACCCACCAATGGCCGGTATCACAGTCTTCGTTCTGGTACCCGCAACGCCCGTCGAGGCGACCGTCCGGCTTAAAGTCGAGGGTATAGGGATCGCCATAAACGGTTGAGCTGATAATGGAGGCATTAGCCAGCAACCCGGCGAGCTTCTCTCCGCTGAGAAACGGCAGCTCACCGCACGATATCGACCCGCCGGTGCCCAGCGCCAGACTGCGCAACAGCTTGGCTAACAGTCGAATTCCCTCACGAATTTTGTCCTTGGGCAAACTGGTGATGCCGAGGCGAAAGGTGTTCTTCGGCGCGCCGCTGTCGCCGTAATAATGGCTGACGGGCTCGATCAAAATCCCCTCGCGGGCCGCATGTGCCGCCAGCTCCTGCACATCAATATCATCGTGCACCTTCACCCAATAAGCGGTTCCTCCGGCCACCGGAATGGTTTCGGCCAAGGCGTGCAGGTTGTAATTGAGGGCGTCTCTCAGCGCCATCCAACGCTCCTTCAGTTCGTTGTCGAGCCTGCGGATAAATGCATCGTAATGGCCCAGAGAGAGAAAATAGGCCATCGCCCGCTGGTTGTTGCGCGGCGGATAGCCGGATAAGAAGCGCCTGAGCGCACGGGCCTCGGCGATGATTTCGCTCGGCCCCACCAGATAGCTCAACCTGAGCCCCGGCGACAACACCTTTGACAGACTGGAGAGATAGATCACCCTGTCATCCCTATCGATGGCGCGAAGCGCAGGCAACGGCGGACCGAGGTAATTATGCTCCAGTGACGCGTCGTCCTCGATGATCAGTGCGTTGCTCCGGGCGGCCTGCTGCAGCAACGCCTGCCTGCGCGCCAGCGACATGGTGACATTGGTCGGCAACTGGTGGCTGGGAGTCACATAATAGAGCCCGCCGGCGGTTTCGTTCGACGCGACGGTCAGCCCTTCCCCGTCCACCGCCTGGAACTGCAAACTTCCCTGGTGGCTTTTGACCAACTGACGAAAAACCGGATTGCCCGGCTCTTCCATCACCACCGGCGTATTGGCTCCCACCAGCAGATGACACAATAAAAACAACGCCTGCTGTTCGCCGGACACGATCAGAATCTGGTTTTGGTTGGCGATAATACCGCGCGTCGGCAATAATTTGGTGCGGATCTCCTCAAGCAGCTGCGGATCATCTGAGTCGGTCGAGAACGACGCCCATTCGTTGATCTCTCTGACCCCGAGCGCCAAACGGCTGGCCTCACGCCATTCGTGAACCGGGAACAGACTGGTATCAAACAGGTTATCGAGAAACGGGTAGGGATAGCGGTGCCAGTCGGGCGGCACGTTGAAGTCACTCGGATTATCTTCACCGCGCACGAAGGCATGACGCCATCTGGCCCCCTGGCGACTGGTCAACTCTTCGGCCGACGCCAGCGCCACCTTACCGTCGAATATTCTCTCGTTGACGAAGATACCGCTGCGTTCCCGGCTGATCAGATAACCTTCGTCGATCAGCTGCTGATAGGCCAAAATAACCGTGTTGCGGGAAATTTTTAACTGCTCCGCCAGCTTTCTGGATGAGGGTAAGCGCTTTTTAGCCGGCAGGGCCCCTGACAAAATGGCTTCCACCAGTTTCTGCCGCAGCTGGCACTGCAAACTGATTTTATTGTCTTTATCGAGATAAATAAGCGGGGCGAGCATACACCGGCCTTTATTATTATAATTGTTTGATTTTCAGCCTAAATCAATTATTCCCCCTTTGCAAACTGGTGCCAAAGAAAGGCACAAGCTGGCCCTATTCGGTTTCCATCCCTTCGCTGTATGGTGATTTTAGAAAAATGGACTTTTCACTATTCCATTTACCAAAACAACCACATTTAGGGGGTTCTTTATGAAAACCATCACCCTGGCTCATCTTTTGATGGCATCGCTGATGGCAGGTCACGCCTGTGCCGATACCATCGCGTACGACAATTTTGAAGACGGCAACAGCAACGGCTGGACCCTGTCTGGCGACGCCCAACTTTCCGGTGTGCAGGCGATCGGCAACTACGCCATGCGGCTCAAACAAGTGGCCAGTGCCGAACTCGCGGTTGCCACCAGCGGCTATTCCGGCGTCAGCCTCTCGCTCAACATGGCGGCAACCGCGCTGGAAGCGAGCACCAACGACACCTGCTACGCGGAATATTCAAGCGACGGCGGCAGCAACTGGACTGTCCTGCTGCAACTGGTCGATGGCCAGGACGACGGGATTTTTCATGTCGCCAGCCTGAGCGACGCCAGCATGGACGATAACCCCGACTTGCGAATTCGTTTTCGTTCCACCGGCGACGATCTCGGCGATTACTGCTGGGGCGACGAAGTGCTGATCAGCGGCACCTTGGGCGGGCTGACTCCTGCACCAGAGCTGTCGGTGGCAAGCAGCCTTAACTTCGGCGCGGTGGCGGTCGGCAGCAGCAGCACGCTCAACCTGCCCATTTCAAACAGTGGTACTGCCGATCTTCACCTCGGCGCTCTCGGCCTGTCGGGCGGTGAATATGCGTTGAGTCAAGACAACTGCAGTAACACCACCCTGACCCCGAGCGCAAGCTGCCAGGTCGCCGTCGATTATACTCCGGCGGGCGCAACGACCAGCAACGGACAACTCAGCATCGCCAGTGACGATCCCAGCAGCGCCGTTACAACCGTCAGCCTCAGCGGCAGCGGCTATGATCCGGTTTCAGGTGGCGACAACTTCGACCCGTTAAGCGGTAACGGCAATGTGAGCCGCACCGCCCTGACGCTGACCGAGTTGCTGGACGCCAACAACAGCGGCTCTCTGGTCGACATGGGCGCCTACGCTCTGCCCGCAGGCGCGGCGCATCCAACCCACCATTTCGAGGGTCGCCTGGTGCTCAATGACGAAGCGACTAAGGGTGGCTTTAATGAGATCACCGACACCTTCCGCTATACAGGCTCTCAGGACTCCACCCGTAAACACCTGCCGGAATTCGACTACGAGTTCGTTCAAACCGGCTCCCACCTGGTTCCGGTGCAGCGCGGTATGCTCGCCAACAGCCACCCCGAATGGGAATACATACTTGAACCAGGCAGGGTATGGGATGAAAACACCGACAACGGTTACAGCCGGGCGGTGATCCCCTTCTCGCTGCAGCAGAAGAACGCCAACTGTGTGCACAACGGCGTCATGACGTTTGCCTTTAACGACACCAGCATCACCAACGTGGCCTATCAGATCGCCTCCGAAACCTGCCTGTATTTTAAATTCGACATGTGGGGTCAGCTCGGCGCCAGCTATACGCCTTCCAGCATCGCGGGCGCGAATGCCATTGTCGCAGCTCATCAGGCTGAAGTTGCGGCGCGCATTCCCAGCAAACCGATTGCGCAACTTGCTATCGATTATCCCGGCACCGATGTCAGCGCCTTTGACTCAAGTATTACGGCGTCCCATATGACGGTATTCGGCCTTTATATCGACGGCACCAACTATGTCGGCGGCTGTCAGACCAGGATGGGAACCTATCCCTATTGCGATGTGCTGCGCGTGCCTTCCTATTCCACCGCCAAATCCAACTTTGCCGGTGTGGCTTTGATGCGACTAGAGCAGAAATACGGCAACGCCTTCAGCCAGGCGGTATCCGGGCTTATCCCCGAGTGCCAGGCGAGCGGAAACTGGTCTGACGTGACGCTGGAAAATGCGCTGGATATGGCCACCGGTAACTACGCCCTGGCGGGTTATATGAGCGACGAAGGAGCGACTCACACCAACGATCTGTTCCTGCCGGAAGATCATGCCAGCAAAATCGACTACTCCTGTAACTATTACTCCCGTAAGGCCACCCCGGGTACGCAATGGATTTATCACACCTCGGATACCTATATCGTCGGCACCGCGATGAACGCGCTGGTCAAACAGCAACAGGGCAGTACGGCGGACATATTCAGCGATATTTTGCAGGGTGAGCTGTGGCAACCGTTGAATGTAGGCGCTTCGTCGCAGTCTACCCGCCGCACCTACGACAGTGTCGCTCAGCCGTTCAGCGGCTGGGGGCTGACCTACAATACCGACGATGTGGTCAAACTGGCCCGCTTCCTGTCGATCGACAACGGGGTCATCAACGGCCAACCGATGCTCGACAGCGCCGAACTGGACGCGGCGCTGCAACGCAATGCCAGCGACAGGGGCCTGGTGCCAAAGTCGGGCTACTATTACAACAACGGATTCTGGGCGAAGGATCTGTCGGCCGATACCGGATGCAGCAATCTCTACGTGCCCTTTATGTCCGGCTACGGCGGTATTACGGTCGCCCTGCTGCCAAACAACAGCGTCTATTATTACTTCAGCGATAACGACGAGTTTTTATGGAGCAGCGCAGCGGTGGAATCCCATAATATCCGCAGCTTCTGCGGCAACTAAGCCGACCCCGTGATAAAACTAAAAAGGGCTTCCTGACGGGAAGCCCTTTCTTCATGGCGCACCATCCGGCGATGAGCCTACCGTCACAACGCCGTCTACCTCAGGCACAACCGCTCCAGCTGTTCCAGTGATTTTTCTTTTGTTTCAGGCACATAACGAACGACCAGTAACAACCCGAACAGGGCAAACACGCCATAGCCTAAAAACGTAACGGCAGCACCGAAGTTGGCCAGCTCCCAGGGGAATACCAGCTGCACCAAAAAACTGAATACGCTGTTGACCACGCTGACCAGGGAAATCGCAATGCCGCGAACCTGGTTGGGGAAAATTTCAGAGAACATCACCCACATGACGGGCCCGAGAGACATGGCAAATGAAGCGACAAATCCCATGATGCCGAGCAAAATCAGTCGGGCGTCCATGTTCGTCGCGGCCCCCAGCAAAGCCCCTTGGTGTTTGCTGAAGGCACTCTCGCCCAGCGCCGAAATAAGCGCGTTTTTAAAACTCACGTCCGAATCAAAAGTCACGCCAGCCAGTTCGGATAATTGCGTGGCCTGCAAGCCCGAGTGCGCAGCCGCCAACTCAACAATATCACTTGAAGACAACACGTAGGTTGCCTGTTTAAAGCCATAAGCGCAGAGCGACATGCTGATGATGACCCCGACAAGTCCTATCACCAGCAAGGGCTTTCTGCCGTATTTGTCTATGGTGGCCATGGCTAACAGGGTAAAAATGACATTGACGACACCTATCCAGATGGCCTGCATAAAGGCGGCGTTCGTGCCCACCCCGCTTTGCTCGAACACAGTAGGGGCATAAAAGAAAATGACGTTGATACCGGTAACCTGCTGCGCGACACCGACGATAAGCCCGATCAAAATGGCAAAATGCATTTTCTTACTGAACAAAAAACGCAGCCGCGCGTTCAGCGGCTCAGGTTTATCAAGGATAGAACTATGTATTTCCCTAAGTTGTCTCTGTGCCACATCCCGGCAGAACAGCTTACCGATCACATTCTCCGCCTCCTGCTCCCTTTTCTTCATTACCAGCCAGCGCGGGCTGCGCGGTACGCCGAACAACAAAATAAACCACAACAGGGCCGGCAGAATTTCCATGCCCAGCATCCAGCGCCAGGTGTTTTGCTGCAAACCGAGATCAACAACCCAAGGCAACTGGCTTTGGCTCAGCTGCAGCAGGTAGTAGTTACTGAAATAAGAAATGGAAAAACCCAACACCACATTGAGCTGGTTGATTGAGACCATTTTGCCCCGGTTGTGCGGGCTGCTGATCTCGGCGATGTAAATGGGCGCTATCATCAAGGAACAAAACGCCATGCCGCCGATAAAACGGGCGGCGATCAGCATCTGGTAGCTGGTCGCAAAAGCCGAAGCGGCGGCAGAAACCAGGTATAGAAACGCGATCATGATCAGGGTCTGGCGTCGCCCTATGGTGTCGCACACCGCACCGGCACAAAGCGTCGCGATGATAGCACCTAAGGTCGGAGAGCTGACCACGAACCCCTGTTGCCAGGCAGAAAGCCCGAACTCGGTCGTCACAAAACCGACGGCGCCGGAAATCACGGATGCGTCAAAGCCGAAAATAAATCCTCCCAAAGAAACGATCAATGTGTAGCACAAGGTAGGAGAGAGGAACTTATTCATCATGCTTACCCGCTAATCTTTTTAAGGGAATTTCTCAGCACCAGCGCGGGTGAAAACTGGTTTTGGAGCGATTTTACAGGCGCCTTGTAGACATGCTGCAGCACCCAGCGTGCCGCCATTCGGCCCATTTCTGTAATGGGGTTGTGTATGGTGGTCAGACTCGGGTACAGATAGCTCGAAAACAACACGTCATCGAAGCCGACGATAGACAGCTCGTCCGGCAGGTTAATGCCCTGCTCTCTCGCTTCTTTCATCGCGCCGGAGGCCATTTCATCGTTGGCGCAGATGAGC
>JBNKEN010000383.1:0-3412 GCA_050288805.1 Pseudoalteromonas sp. | reverse complement strand
CCCTTGACCCGTTGTATGGCCGATGACGACCTGGTGCCGACCGAGCAAATGGCGGCCTATTACGGCCGTCGCGCCGACGCGGGCCTTATCATCAGCGAGGCGGTGATCATTCGCCCCGACGGCCAGGGTTATCCCAATACCCCGGGGCTGTTTAGCGAAGCGCAGGTGAAGGGCTGGAAAAAGGTCACCGACGCGGTGCATCAAAAGGGCGGCAAGATTTTTGCCCAGCTTTGGCACGTTGGGCGCGTGGCCCATCCGTTTTTCTTCGGCGGCGGCGAGGTGCTGGCGCCGTCGGCGGTCGGTGTTGAAGGGTCGGTTCCGCGGATGCGCGAACTTACCTATCAGGTGCCCAAGGCCGCCAGCCTTGATGAAATACAACAGCTGGTAGCAGATTATGCCCGGGCAGCAGAAAATGCGCTTCGTGCGGGCTTCGACGGCGTTGAGATCCACGGCGCCAACGGTTACCTGATCGATCAGTTCCTTCACTACAGTGCCAACCAACGCGACGATTCGTACGGCGGCAGCCCGGAAAATATGGTGCGTTTTGCGCTGGAAGTCGTCGACGCTGTTTGTGCACGCATCGGGCATGAACGCACGGCGCTGCGCGTCTCGCCGGGCGCCTACTTCAATATGGAACCGGATGCGCGCGATAAGGCGGTATTCGATCACCTGCTGGCGGAACTGGAAGGCCGCAAGCTGGCCTATCTTCACGTGGGGATTTTCGATGACAGCATGGAGTTCGATTATCTCGGCGGCCGGGTGTCGGATTATGTGCGCGCCGGTTACAAGGGCTTCCTCGTCGGAGTGGGCGGCTATACGGCACAATCCGCAAGCGACGCCATCGATGCGGGCCGGTTTGATCTGGTCGCCATCGGGCGACCCTTTATCGCTAACCCGGATTATGTCGAAAAGGTGCGTAATCAAGCGCCGTTGACCGAATATTCCGAAGCCATGCTGGCCGAGCTGGTGTAACGAAATCAAACCCGCCGTTTGGCGGGTTTCTTATTTCAGGTCGGCAAGTCAAATAGCGATTTTGATTGGACCAGCACTCGCTGGCTGAGACGCCCGCGACTTGATAAACTCCGGGGATTCTTACTTTCTGATAAACCCGGATGGATAAAAGTAACGTTATGGCGCTCGTTCGCCTTGCGCTCGAGGCCCGCTATCAAACCGCCAAGGAAAACGCCGACGCGGCCAGAAGCGACGCGATCCATGAACAGAGCAGGGCGGAAACCCAATACGATACGCTGGGGCTGGAATCGGCGTTTTTGGCCGAGGGACAGGCTCGCCGCGTCACCGAATGCCGTGCCGACATTCTCGCCTTTGCAGGGCTTGAAATAAGGGAAACTGCGCGGATAGAGCGCGGCGCCCTGGTGGAACTCGAGGACGACAGCGGGGAGACGTTTTACTATTTTATCTCTCCCTGCGGCGGCGGCCTGAGCATCGATATTGACGGTGCCAGGGTCACACTGTTGACGCTACAGGCCCCGCTGGGCAGGGCACTTGAAGGAAAAGAGGTTGACGACGAAGTTGAATTTTCGGCCGGTGGCCGGTCCCGAATTTATTCGGTTACGTCGGTTTGCTAGGACGCAGATCACCCTTTGTTACAAATTAGATATGGTCATCGCTTTCTCTCTGATATAATTTCAGAAAATACTGAATATTAAGAATGCTATGTCGATCGATTTGACCGAAAACATGCGCTCATTTGTCATGCACTGCGGTGAAATGGGCAGTCGCTGGGGGTTCAACCGCACCATAGGGCAGATGTACGGCCTGCTTTTGATCTGTGAAGAAGCGTTAAGCGCCAACGAACTTTCCGACACCCTGCATATCTCGCGCGGCAATGTCAGCATGGGGATCAAGGAGCTCAATGCCTGGCGTTTGATCAAAACCATCCATAAACCGGGAGATCGCAAGGAATATTACCAGCCAGCGGGCTCGATTTGGGAAATGGCGATCCGAGTGTTTGAAGAACGGCGTAAGCGGGAAGTGGATCCTACCCTGTCTCTGCTCAGGGATAATTTGCTTGATGAGGTGAATACGCCTGAGCAGGCCTATGCCCAAAAGCGCATGGCGGAAATACATGATCTGCTGGAAACCATCACCCAGTGGGCGTCCGAGTTGCAGCGAATGAGTCCGGAAAAACTCAATACCCTGATGAAGCTCGGTGCCGGTGTGGGTAAGGTATTGGATATGAAGGACAAATTACTTGGTGGCAGCGGCGATAAAAAAAACCACTGATAATTTATGGTTTTATGCTATGCAATAATGTCATCTTGATTTAATATTAATTTAACACAAAGTTATCAATTCCAACCAAACTTAGCCAGCCTAGCTGGCTTTTCTTTTGCCGCAGCTTGGTGCGTAATACCTGCTTTTTCTCACCAAAACGGTGCCGGTTCATCGAAGTTTACCCACAAATAAAATTCAAAACCCTTTTAAAACAATTAATTAAAGTTTAACAAAAATCTGGCACAGTTATTTCAGGTTCTCCGTCGGTTCAACGAGGAGGCAGATTATGCGTATATTTCATATTTGGCACCGCATCACGGATACCATGGACCATCTCTGGCGCGTCGAGGTCAGTACTTGGGATGTGTACAACGAAGATTTCGAGCCATAGGAGCATTCAGCCATGAATACGGAACAGATCCGTGAAGCGGCCGTCGATGCCGTGCTCACACAAAACCGACTTATTTCAGAGGTGGCGCAGAGTTACGCTGTTTCCAAACGGCAAGTATACAATTGGGTACGATCGGCAAAAAGGGCCGACCGGCTTGAACAAAAACCACCTGCGCTGAAAAAGAGAACGGGTGAATTATTACGTTGTCGTCAGCAATTGGCGCGCTCGCTGGCGCGTCTGGATGCCGAACTGGCATCGCTCAGGGGCTGACTCGCGGCGTTCCGGGCCCCAGCTTCCTTGGGGCTCGACCTTCATTTTTCTATTCGAGCATCTTGCTTACTGTGCATGTTGATTTGTGCGAATACGCACAGCATGTCGTTATTATCAGCCATTTTTTATGGTCCAAATACATCTTAAGCTTGTTCCATCAAGGTAATTTCAGGAGCTGGCTATGCTCAAAAACAATCAACTCGGTTATGGCCTGGTAGCCATTTCACTGCATTGGATCATGGCGGTGATGGTGTTCGGGTTGTTCGCTCTCGGCCTCTATATGGTCGAACTGAGCTATTACGACACCTGGTACAAGGGCTCCCTGACGCTGCATAAGAGCTTGGGGATAACGCTTGCGGCACTGTGGCTGTGTCGTCTCGGCTGGCGCAGCATGAATATCAAACCCAAGGCGACGGGCTCTGCGCGCATGGCAAGAGTGGCTTCCCTGGTGCACGGTCTGTTGTATGTTTTGCTGGCGACCCGGATGCTGTCCGGATTTTTGATAAGCACCGCCGA
>JBNKEN010000382.1:0-10413 GCA_050288805.1 Pseudoalteromonas sp. | reverse complement strand
CAGGCTTTTGAAATTCAGGCGCAAAGCGTAGAAATTATCGGTCTGGTAGAAGATCCGGATACTTACCCTATGGCACCAAAACGCCATTCAATTGAATATCTGCGTGAACATGCGCACCTGCGCCCGCGTACAAACGTAATTGGCGCCGTCACTCGTGTCCGTAACTGTCTGGCCCAGGCCATTCACCGCTTCTTCCACGAGCGCGGTTACGTGTGGATCAGCACCCCTATCATCACCGCCAGCGACTGTGAAGGCGCAGGCGAGATGTTCCGCGTTTCCACGCTGGATCTGCAAAACCTCCCTCGCACCGACAAGGGCGAGGTGGATTTCAGTGAAGACTTTTTCGGTAAGGAAGCCTTCCTGACCGTATCCGGCCAGCTGAACGGCGAAACTTACTGTGCCGCGATGTCAAAAATTTATACCTTCGGCCCGACATTCCGTGCGGAAAACTCCAACACCTCGCGCCACCTCGCCGAATTCTGGATGGTTGAGCCGGAAGTGGCGTTTGCCGACCTGAACGATATCGCTTCCCTCGCCGAAGACATGCTGAAATATGTGTTCAACGCGGTGCTGACAGAGCGTCGCGACGACATGGAATTCTTTGCCGATCGCATCGAAAAAACCGCTATCAGCCGCCTTGAAGAGTTTGTCTCCAAGGATTTCGCCCAGGTTGACTACACCGATGCCATCGAAATCCTGAAGGCCTGTGACAAGCAGTTTGAATTCCCTGTCGAATGGGGCGTGGATCTGCAATCGGAGCACGAGCGCTACCTTGCCGAAGAACACTTTAAGTCTCCGCTGGTTATCAAAAACTACCCGCGCGACATCAAGGCGTTTTACATGCGCCAGAACGAAGACGGCAAAACGGTTGCGGCCATGGACGTGGTGGCGCCGGGTATCGGCGAAATCATCGGCGGTTCGCAGCGTGAAGAGCGCCTTGACGTACTGGATGCACGCCTGGAAGAAATGGGTCTTAACAAGGAAGACTACAGCTGGTATCGCGACCTGCGCCGTTACGGCACCGTGCCGCATTCGGGCTTCGGTCTTGGCTTCGAGCGCCTGGTTGCCTACGTGACCGGTATGGGCAACGTGCGCGACGTTATCGCCTTCCCGCGCACCAAGGGCCACGCGAGCTACTAAGCTGGCTTCTCGAAATAAAAAACCGGCCCAGGCCGGTTTTTTATTATCCGCGCAATTTATTTTCCGTAAAAGGGCCGCAGTGACGCACGCATGAGCCGCAGCCTTTTAATAAGACTTGTCATCACTTCAACATCGCGCCGTTTTCAATCAGCAACTCTCTCAAAATCGATCTGTGGCATCGCTGTTCGTCTTCGCAATAGCACCCGACGGAAAAATCGCTGCTGTGCGAGAGCGCCGCGAGCAAGGCCAAATCGTGCCTTGCTTCCGGTTTCTTCATTTCGTTTTTATAGGCGCGAACGAACCGTTGCCAATCCTTCTCTGTGGTGACCGCCTGCCCCAGTTTCATGGTGTCCGCGCTCGGCGCCAGGTTCGGAAACCAGACATCATAATAGTCTTTTTCAGCATATTCCTGTTTAGGGACACCGCGCGGCGGGCGACGTACCGTGCCGATGCGAAGACCCTCGTCGTGAAGACGGGCAGTTCCGAGTCGAACTATGGATATACTCATTCGGGTTCCAAAACGGTAATTTTCTATTCAGCAGAGCCAAATTATATCCGATCTTGCGAATACGGGCGCCAAACGCCAACAAAAAAGCCGCATGCCAAGGGCAATGCGGCTTAACAACCAGACGGTCACGTCTTACAGCGCGTTTTCAAACTCGGGTAAGACATCAAACAGGTCGGCAACCAGGCCGTAATCGGCAACCTGGAAGATAGGCGCGTCGGGATCTTTGTTGATAGCGACGATCACCTTGGAGTCCTTCATACCGGCCAGGTGCTGGATGGCACCGCTGATACCGACAGCAATATACAGGTTAGGGGCAACGATCTTACCGGTCTGGCCGACCTGCATGTCGTTCGGTACAAAGCCCGCATCCACCGCGGCGCGCGATGCACCGATAGCGGCACCCAGCTTGTCGGCAATGCCTTCAAGCAGCTTGAAGTTGTCGCCGTTCTGCATGCCGCGACCACCTGAAATGATCACATCGGCGGCGGTCAGTTCAGGACGCTCGGATTCGGTTTGCTCGTTGGCGACAAACGCACTGTTGCTGCTGGCAATCGCCTGAGCCAGGTTGACGATTTCGGCTGCGCCCTGCTCGCCAGCGGCGTCAAACGCACTGGCGCGAACGGTAATGACCTTTTTATCGTCCAGCGACTTAACCGTCGCGATTGCGTTACCGGCATAGATGGGACGCTTGAAGGTATCTGCGTCGATCACGTCGATAATTTCAGAGATTTGCGCCTTATCAAGCAAGGCGGCAACGCGCGGCATAAAGTTTTTACCGGTAGTCGTTGCCGGGGTCAGTATATGGCTGTATTCACCGGCCAACTCAACAACCAGCTCGGCAACATTTTCCGCTAACTGGTCCTTGTAAACCGCATTGTCGGCAACCAATACCTTGGCAACGCCGGCGATGGTGGCGGCCTCGGCGGCACATGCAGCCAGGTTTTCACCTACTCGCAGCACCTCGACCGGAAGACCGATTTTGCTCGCCGCCAGCACTGTTTTCTTGGTTTCCGGCTTCAGTACGCCGTAATCGTGATCGGCAATAACTAACGTTTTCATGAAATCACCTTCGCTTCATTTTTCAGTTTCTCGACAAGCTCCGCCACGCTTTCGACGATGACGCCCGCTTCGCGCTTGCTTGGCTCTTCCACCTTCAGCAGTTCCACGCGCGGAGCCAGGTCAACGCCCAGGCTGTCGGCAGCGATCACATCCAGCGGTTTACGTTTGGCCTTCATGATATTCGGTAAGGACGCATAACGCGGCTCGTTCAGACGCAGATCGGTGGTGACGATGGCCGGCAGGTTGATTGATACGGTTTGCAAACCGCCGTCAACCTCACGGGTTACCGCAACCTTACCGTCCCCCAACTCCACCTTAGAGGCGAACGTGCCCTGCGGACGACCGCTGAGTGCGGCCAACATCTGCCCGGTTTGGTTGTTGTCGGCATCGATAGACTGCTTACCCAGAATAACCAGGTCGGCATTTTCCTGCTCAAGCAGTTTATTCAGCAGCTTGGCTACCTGCAGCGAATCCAGTTGGGCGTCGCTTTCAATATGGATGGCCTTGTCGGCACCCAGTGCCAGTGCAGTACGCAGCTGCTCCTGCACGCTCTTGTCGCCGATGCTAACGGCAACCACTTCGCTCGCCTTACCGGCTTCTTTCAGTCGAATGGCTTCTTCTACAGCGATTTCACAAAACGGGTTCATGGCCATTTTGACATTGGCGAGATCAACATTCGAATTGTCCGGCTTAACGCGGACCTTCACGTTATAATCAATCACTCTCTTAACAGGAACGAGGATCTTCATAGTCACTCCAAAATGCTTAACGTCAAACCTGACGTTAACGTCAACTTATTTATTTTCTGGAATCAGCGTACTTCCTGTTGACGTAAACGTCAACCTAAAATAACCTTAGACTTCATTGCACCTGTAACGAATTATTTGCATCGTTAACACCAGGTACCGTCACTGATTTAAGAGGTTTTATATGGTTGAACGCGAAACCATGGAGTTTGATGTCGTTATCGTCGGCGCCGGCCCTGCCGGTCTGTCTACCGCCATCCGACTCGCGCAACAGGCACAAGAAAAACAACAAGAACTGATGATCTGCGTGGTCGAAAAAGGCTCAGAGGTCGGTGCCCATATCCTCTCCGGCGCGGTATTTGAAACCCGTGCCCTTGATGAACTTATCCCTGACTGGCAGGAAAAAGGCGCCCCGGTTACGGCAAAGGTAACAAACGACGACATCTATTGGTTCGGCGATGCAGAAAAATCCACCAAGCTCCCCCACTTTGCGGTGCCTAAAACGTTCCACAACCAGGGCAACTACATCGTATCCATGGGCAACGTCTGCCGTTGGCTGGCCGAACAGGCCGAGGCCCTTGGGGTGGAAATATTCCCCGGTTTCAGCGCCCATTCGCTGATCGTCGAGGACGACACGGTTAAGGGGATCATCACAGGCGACATGGGTCTTGATAAAGACGGCAATCAAAAAGACAGCTTCATGCCGGGCATGGAACTGCGCGCAAAATACACCGTATTTGCAGAAGGCTGCCGCGGCCACCTCGGTAAGCAACTGATCAGCCAGTTTAAGCTGGATGCGGATCGCTCGCCGCAGCATTACGGCATCGGCTTTAAAGAGATCTGGCAAATCGACGCCGAAAAACATCAGCAAGGCACCGTGGTTCACGGCACCGGTTGGCCGCTCAGCGGCGACACCAGCGGCGGTGCTTTTATGTATCATGCCGAAGATAATCAGGTTGTCGTGGGCCTTATCGTCGACCTCAACTATTCAAACCCGTATATCAGCCCGTTCGACGAATTCCAGCGCATGAAACACCACCCGGTGTTTAAATCCGTCCTTGCCGGCGGCAAGCGTCTGGCCTATGGCGCACGCGCCATCGCCAAGGGCGGCCTGAATTCGCTGCCGAAAATGCATTTCCCCGGCGGTTTGCTGGTGGGCTGCGACGCGGGCACCCTGAACTTCGCCAAGATCAAGGGCAACCATACCGCGATGAAATCGGGGATGCTGGCCGCAGATACAATTCTTGATGCCATCATCAAGGGCGAAAGCAATACGGATCTCGGTGCATTTGCCGGCAATCTGGAAAACTCCTGGCTTTATGAAGAGCTGTACAGCTCTCGCAATTTCGGCCCTGCGATGCACAAGCTGGGTAAATTCCTCGGCGGCGCCTACAATACGGTGGATCAGAATTTCTTCGGCGGTAAACTGCCGTTCAACTTCAAGGACAATACGCCGGATCACGCGACCCTGGTTGCAAAAGAGCAAGCGGACAAAATCGATTACCCGAAACCAGACGGTGAAATCAGTTTTGACAAGCTGTCGTCGGTGTTTTTGTCGAACACCAACCACGAAGAGTCACAACCCTGCCACCTGGTCCTTGCCGATCCTATGATCCCCATCACGGTTAACCTGGCGCGCTACGATGAACCGGCGCAGCGTTACTGCCCGGCCGGCGTGTATGAGATTGACGACAGTGACGGCGAGGCGAAATTTGTTATCAATGCGCAAAACTGTATCCATTGCAAAACCTGCGATATCAAGGATCCGAGCCAGAACATCACCTGGGTGACGCCGGAAGGCGCAGGCGGTCCGAACTACCCTAATATGTAAGGGTGTTTAGATAATCTCAAATTGCACAGGGGCCATAAGGCCCCTTTTTAATCGCTGGTGATCCGCTTTAAAACAACATATTCTACAATCAGAGCAATAAGTTAAAAGAAGGAATACCCGAATGGGTGAATCGAGCGTTACCTTTCGCTTTCTTGCCGAACCTACCGATGTCAATTTCGGCGGTAAGGTGCACGGCGGCGTCGTGATGAAATGGATCGACCAGGCAGGTTATGCCTGTGCCGCCGGCTGGAGCGGCCATTATTGCGTGACCGTCTCGGTGGCCGGTATTAAGTTCCGCCGCCCTATTCTTGTAGGGCAACTGGTCGAAGTGACGGCTTCCATCGCCCATACCGGCAAAACCAGCATGCAGATTTTCATCCAGGTCAAAAGCGGCGATCCGAAAAACCGTACCATGGTAGAAACCAATCACTGCGTGATCAGCTTTGTCGCCATGGATCAGGCAGGTTATCCGGTTGAGGTACCCGAGTTCACGGCGAAAACGGCCGACGAAAAGAGACTGGAAAAATACGCCATCCGAATGAAGGAAATCGCCATCGAAACGGAAACCCTGTTGCAACGCACCGACGATTAAGCGGCAGATTTTGCTGCGAAGGCCGCTCCTTGCGTAGCAAAAAGCGATGAGAGCCGTTACAATCCCGCCTTCGTTTATTTCGGGTATCAGCATGGAAACGTATCAGTTATCGCCGGTGGGTTATATTCGTTCCCCCTACAAACAGAAATTCGCCATTCCACGCCAGCCGCGGCTGGTGCCAGAGGCCAAAGCCCGACTCGAATTTGCCCCCGATTTTAATCGCGAAGAGTTTGTTCGCGGCATCGAAGAGTTCTCTCATCTTTGGATCCTGTTTCGCTTTCACGAAACCGCCGAAAAAGGCTTCTCGCCCATGGTGCGCCCGCCCCGTCTCGGCGGTAACGAGCGCAAGGGCGTATTCGCAACACGGGCCACGTTCAGGCCTAATGCCATCGGCATGAGCGCGGTGAAACTCGAAGGCGTTGAATATAAAAACGGCCAACTGGCGCTGCTGCTGAGCGGCGTAGATCTGCTCGACGGCACGCCGGTACTCGATATCAAACCCTATCTACCCTATTCCGACGCCCTTGAGGGCGCCCTGGCGGGTTTTGCCGATACCCGCCCGCATACCCAAATGAGCGTTGCATTCAGCCCGGAGGCCGAGGCCTTTATCGCCCGCCAGGACGCCTATCCGGAGCTGAAGGATTTCATTACCCAGGTGCTGAGGCAAGACCCGCGGCCCGCCTACAAAAAGAAAAAACAAGGCACCCAGGATTACGGCATGACGCTGTATGATTTCAACATTCGCTGGCATGTTGACGGGGAGCACAATTTTGTCAGCGAAATTACGCACCAAAGCGACAGTTAACGCTTTTGTGTCACCAAAAGCGCTGCTAAACTAGCGCCCTTAACCAGAATAACGACTAATAGACAAAACGGAAATGCAATGCGTACCAGTCAATATATCCTAGCGACGTTAAAAGAAACGCCGTCCGATGCCGAAATTGTCAGCCACCAGCTTATGCTGCGCGCCGGGATGATCCGCCGCGTTGCCTCGGGCCTGTATACCTGGCTTCCGTCAGGCCTGAAGGTACTGAAAAAAGTAGAAAACATTGTTCGCGAAGAGATGAACAAGGCCGGTGCAATCGAAATGCTGATGCCGATCATCCAGCCCGCCGAACTGTGGCAGGAATCGGGTCGCTGGGAACAATTCGGTCCCGAACTGCTGCGCATCAACGACAGACACGGTCGTCCGTTCGCCTTGGGCCCGACCCACGAAGAAGTGATCACGGATCTCGTGCGTAAGGAAGTCAGCAGCTATAAACAGCTGCCGATCACCCTGTATCAAATTCAAACCAAGGTACGCGACGAGGTACGTCCGCGTTTCGGTGTGATGCGCGCCCGTGAATTCACCATGAAGGACGCCTACTCGTTCCACATGACGGACGAATGCCTCGACAACACCTACAAGGTGATGCACCAGGCCTATTGCAACGTGTTCGATCGCCTCGGCCTCGAATACCGTCCGGTACTGGCCGATACCGGCTCAATCGGCGGCAGCCTGTCGCACGAGTTCCACGTACTGGCCGAATCCGGTGAAGATGCCATCGCCTTCAGTGACGGCAGCGATTACGCGGCCAACATTGAAAAGGCCGAAGCGGCTGCGCCGAGCGAACCTCGCCCGGCACCGAGCAAAGAACTTAATACCTTTGACACGCCTAACGCGAAAAGCATCGCCGACCTTAAAGATCAGCACGGCGTGAAAGCCCACCGCGGCGTAAAAACCCTGATCGTGTACGGTACACCCGATGAAGACGGCAATCGTGGCCTGGTCGCGCTGATAGTCCGCGGCGATCACGAACTCAACGAACTGAAGGCCGAAAAGCTGGATATCGTCGACTCGCCGCTGGAAATGGCCCGCGAGGAAGACATCATCGCGGCCATCGGTGCGGCGCCCGGCTCACTTGGTCCGGTCGGTCTTGAGATGCCCGTTATCGTCGATCGCAGCGCTGCCGTGATGGCGGATTTTGTCGCCGGTGCCAACAAAGACGGCGTTCACTACAGCGGCATCAACTGGGACAGAGACGTGACCGGTTATCGCGTCGAAGACATTCGCAACGTGGTGGAAGGCGATCCTAGCCCTTGCGGCAAAGGCACCCTCAGCATCAAGCGCGGTATCGAAGTCGGTCATATCTTCCAGCTCGGTACCAAGTACTCCGAAGCCATGAATGCCGGCGTACTCGGCGAATCCGGTAAAAACCAGATCATGACCATGGGCTGCTACGGCATTGGCGTATCGCGTATCGTGGCTGCGGCTATCGAGCAAAATAACGATGACTATGGCATTATCTGGCCGGTCAGCATAGCGCCGTTTGAAATCGCCGTGGTACCGATGAACATGCACAAATCGCATCGCATTCCTGAGGTTGCAGAAAACCTCTACAAGGGCCTTAAGGACGCGGGCGTAGATGTATTGTTCGATGATCGCAAAGAGCGCCCGGGCGTGATGTTCAACGACATGGAGCTGCTTGGCGTGCCGTTTACCCTGGTGATCGGCGAGCGTAACCTAGACAACAACGAGGTTGAGCTTAAAAACCGCCGCACCGGCGAAAAGCGTATGCTTAAGATAGATGACGCCGTCGCTGAAATTCTGGCGGCGTTGAAGGCATAATCGCCTACACTTCAAGAAAAGGCCCGCAAGGGCCTTTTTTATGCCCGGTCACCTCATTGTTTAAATGCTCCTTATCATCAAGGCTTCTTGCACTTGTCGCTGCGCTGTCACATTCCCTTCTTAGGCTGGTTCCTATTACGCTGTGAGGGAAACCCCATGAAGGATACCGGCGAACATCGTTACCCCGCCATCTGGCTTTCAGACATCCACCTGGGATACAAAGATTGCAAGGCAACCTATTTGCTCGATTTTCTTAATCGTACCGAGTGCGACATTCTGTATCTGGTCGGCGATATAATCGACCTCTGGTCGATGAAGCGTCAGTTTTTCTGGCACCCGGACCACTACGCGGTATTGCAATGCATACAGCGCAAGGCGGAAACCGGCACCCGGGTGATCTATATTCCTGGCAACCATGATGACCCCCTGCGCGGTTACTGCGGTAAATCCCTGCTTGGCATCGAAGTACACCGCAGCTATCTCCACACCACTTCACTCAACAAACGGTTTCTGCTGGTGCACGGCGACGATTTCGATTCGGCAACCCGTTACAACAAACTGATCACCCTGATAGGCGATGCCGCCTATGACCTGCTGCTGTTTATCAACCGTTGGCATAATCGTTTGCGCAAACTCTACGGCGGCAATTACTGGTCGTTGGCCGGCTGGATAAAAGCCCGCATCCACAAGGCACGCGAAGCGATAGAGGCGTTTGAAATGGCGGCGATACACGAGGCAAAGAAGCAAGGCGTCGACGGCATTATCTGCGGGCATATTCACCATCCGCAGATCCGTGTGGTTGACGGCATCGTTTACTGCAACGACGGTGACTGGATAGAGAACTGCACCGCCCTGGTTGAAAATGCCGACGGGCGGATTGAGCTGCTGCATTGGTCCGATACCCAAAAGGTGGTTGTAAGTCAGGCATTCGGCACACAAAACGAAAAGGCGGCCTGAGCCGCCCTTTTATTAGGTGAAGGCGCTTAACGGAACAGCACTTCTTCGCGGTTGAACCAGTGAGTGCAAAACGCCAAGAGCGCACCGGCAACCAAGGCGGTGGCAACAAAGATGAGCCCCACCAGTGACAGATCCACCGTGCCCTTCAAGATTTCCTTGATCGCCAGGCAGACGTTGGTGATCGGAATAAACGCCGTCTTGGCGGTCAGCGTCATGTTCGGCATGATGGCGATGATCACCGGCACAAACATGCCGAAAGACAGCGGCGTCATGTAGTTTTGCGCTTCCTTGAACGAGCGGGCATAGATTGAAATAGCCAGCACCAAAGAGGCGAAGATGGCCGCGACCGGTAACAGCAGCAACAGGATCAGCAAAAGGTCCGATACGCCGATACTGCCGAAGGCCTGGTTTAGCACATCCAGCTTACCGAAACCGGACGCCAGCGAGATCCAGAGCCCGAGGCTGAATACGGTCACCAACGCACTGGTGATGCCGCTGACCAACACGGTGAAAAATTTACCCAGCACCACCTGGGTGCGAGTCAACGGCGTCAGCAACAGGGTTTCCAGGGTACCACGTTCTTTTTCACCGGCGCCGAGGTCGATGGCCGGATACATGGCGCCGGTCAACACCAGCGGCAGCAACAGATAAGGCAGGTACGCGCCGAGCTTCTCCCCGAGATTTTCCCGCTTGTCGGCGGTGTCGACCTTGCTGAGACGAATGGGTTCCAGCAGCGCCTGTTGTTCCCCTTGTTCTATGCCGAGCTCGACAAAACGGGCCTTTTGCAGTGCCTGTGCGTATTCTTTGGCGACCTGGCCGATGTTGTTATAAAGAAAATTGATCGCCTGGGCGTCGTTGAACACCACCTGCCAGTTGCTCTGTTTGCCTTCCGCCAGATTGGTTTGCGCCGGTTCGGGAATATACACGCCGACGTCTATCTTGCCGTCCCTCACCGCCTGTTTGAGCTCTTCA
>JBNKEN010000381.1:0-4960 GCA_050288805.1 Pseudoalteromonas sp. | reverse complement strand
TAACAGCAAATTTTGTACACAGAGGAAAAACCGGCCAAGGCCGGTTTTTTCATGATTGCAGCTGTGCTTGGTATTTTTCCGTCAGCGGTCACGATAAATACGCGTCACCACGATAGTGCTGTTATCTGTGGCCTCTAGGTGCACGCTCCCGTTCCCATTCGACTCAAGCAACAGCGCCTCCCCTTGAACCGCTTCAACGGCCTGTGCCGGGCAATAGAGCGATCCCTGCCAGATGTACAGCAAGATACATTCATGCTCCTGGTTGAAAATGATGTCGAAGAAATCACCTTTCGAGTGGTGAACGGCCGCCAGGCTGCTTTGCCGGCCGTCTTTGGTCATCACGTTGAAATCGATACAGCGACCGCGACCCGTGGTGTGCCAGTCACCCTCGAACGCATCCACGTCGAACGGCGCAAGCGCCTTGTCGTAATGGGTTTGGTGGGAGATCTCTAATGCGCCCTCTAGGATCATCAGCTTGCGCGACACGCCGGGCAAGGAAGTAAAGGTCGACTCTTCCGCTTCAACGGTGGTGGAACTGATGCGCACGTCAAAATCGCCCGCGGCATAGCTGGCCCCCGGCGGTGAAATAAAGAGCTGGGTGGTGGTGCCACCGGACCATTGGCTTCGAATAAACTGAGGTTCTTGCAGTAGGGTTATTTTCATAGTGCGCTTGTGCTGTTGTTTTGTTGGGTTTGCGGAACAGGCTGTCCGAAGTGGATGCTCAGCGCATTCTAAACCCATCCTGACGCTTTCGCTACGCCGACGCCCATGACTCCCTGAGATAAAAATCCCCGCCCCTCGGTTCTGTCTGGCCTCTATCCGTCGGGGCGGGGCCTTAATTTTATTTGCAGAACCGGGCAACTCCCAGCAAGGTCAGTCCAAACAACAGCAGGCCCCAACTCCGGGGGACCGGTACCTCGCTGACCCTAATCTCATCGGCGAATTTCAGGAACATCATGCCCGCCGGATCCCCCGACAATGGGGTGTAAAAATAGCTGTGCGCATTCAGAATGTAGGTGTGTTCCGCATACAGCATCAGGTTGCCGGCGGTATGCCCGAAGCCGGTTTGCATCACATCGGCCACCATCACACCCGCGGTTTCGTCAAAAAGCGTCAGAAACGGTGAAAACGCGCTTTCGTTATCAAGGGCATAATCAAGGAAGGAACTCCCCTCGCTGACCATAAATTTCAGGTGAATATCGGTTTGCGCCGAAGCGTTTCCCGATACGTTCAATCCGCTATAATCGATTGGCCCGATGACGGATGTAAACCTGAAATAATCGTCATAGATATCGGCCGCATTGACCGACGAATAGGCCTCTTTATCCTGGTAACCCTCCCCGAGATCGACAATCACCTCTCTGTCTCCTCGGAGTTCATACCCGATAAAGCTGCCGCCGGGAAACAGGGCCCCGTCGAAACTTTGCATCGTGGTGCCGGGGTTGACCACGTCGGGCGCAGCGTCATAGGTCACCTGGGCATAGGCGCTGGTATGGTCCTCCAGAATATCGATAAACGCCGCATTCGCACCGTGCAGATAAAATGCAAGCGGCAAAACAACAAGCTTATATAAACGGAGCATGATTCGCCTCCTCCTCGCTTTCCTTGGATAACAGGCCGAAAACAGCGCCCGCCACCATTCCATAACCCGGGCAGGCTCAAGCATAATGCATTCCCTCAGCAAGCATTGCTTTAGTATCAAACGGTTAAAAATCAACGGAGCACGGCGTCTCAGGACGCTGTAAATAAAACCGACACGACTACTTCCGAAGTTAAAGAGGGCCCCATCCTCGGGGGATGCCCCGGCTGATGGCTAATTGGCAGGGAAAAGCCCCGGCAATACTTTTTGTTGACAGTCGCCGGTTCGATTTATAGACTTCGGAGCAGGCTGCAGAGACGCCTGTCCGCTAAAGATGAATTCACTCTGATGTTGTGCTGATCGAAAATTAACAGTTCTACATGAATAAGTTTGGCTATTGCGGAGCGCCAATCAAAACTTAGGAATGATGAATTGTGAAGCAAAAATCCACACCGGGATCGACTCCCGACGCTCAGCATAAGCTGCTGGCCCAACCCGTTAATACCCTGCTGATGAAAATGGCCATGCCCATGGTAATAGGCATGCTGATAAACGGCCTGTACAACCTGGTCGATGCGTTTTTCGTTTCGCGTTATATCGGCTCCCAGGCGCTGGCAGCTGTGTCCATCGTGTTTCCGCTTCAGATGATCATCATTGCACTGGCGACCACGATCAGCAACGGCACCAGCATCTTGGTCAGCCGCTATATGGGGGCCGGACGGCTATTCAAGGTAAATGCCATTGTTATCAACGCGGTGCAGCTTATTGTCGTTTTTTCCCTTTCGATAGCCACGCTTTCGCTTTTATTTAACCCGGCGCTGCAGCAACTGCTCGGTGTGCCCGAAGCGCTTAAAAGCGATGTAAACGACTACTTTATTCCCCTTGCCACGGGCAGTGCCCTCGTCTTTACCCTCTCTCTGTTCAGCGATCTGCTAAGAGCCCAGGGACGCATGGAGGCGCTGTTTGTCGGCATCTTGGCAAGCGCTGCGGCGAACCTGGTGCTCGACTGGCTGTTTATCGCGGTGTTTGAATGGCAAGTACTGGGAGCGGCACTCGCCACACTGGCAGGGCAACTGCTTGGCTGCATAACAGGCCTTATATATTTACGCCGCCGGTCGCCGTTAATGCCCGGCTATGCGCCGAATTGCAGGGTCAACATTTCCACCGCCGGCCAAATCCTGGCACTGGGGTTGCCGGTTATGCTGCAATATATGGGGGCCGCGCTCATTATCGGGGTGATCAACGCCTTGATAACCTCGTCGCTCACTCCCGACAACGAGCGTTGGCTGAGTGCCTACGGCCTGATAGGACGGCTTAATATTTTTGTGATCTTGCCCTTGATAGCCTTAACCAACGTCGCGCAAACTATCATCAGTTTTAACCACGGCAGCGGACACGCTGAGCGGGTGGAGCAAACATTAAAACTGGGATTAAAGGTGAATATGGCCTATCTCTCGGTTCTCGCCCTCGTGCTACTGGTGTTTCCGCATGCCTTGCTCGCCGGGTTTACCGACAACCGGGATATTATCGACACGGGTGCAAAAATAGCCAGAATGATGTTTCTTCTGCTGCCCCTGGCGGGCATCTCCTTTATGACCACGGCTTATTTTCAGGGCGTCGGCAAGGCCCCGCAGGCACTGCTTTTGACCCTGACCAAGGTCTATCTGCTGATCCTGCCGCTGCTGTTTTTGATAGAATCAAACTGGGGTTACCAAAAGTTGTGGTATGCATTTCCCGCCGCCGATATCGCCACAGTGCTGCTGGCAACGGTACTTTTTACGTCACTGAGAAAACGCGGTGCAGCGCTAACCGCACAAGGAAATGAATGATGGAACGAGCCCTGACCGAAGCAAAAATACGGGCGAAAAGGTTGCTGAAACAATGTAATAGCGACAACCCCAACGCGCTCGCCCGCCTCGCCAGATGGCACCGCACATTGCAAGGTGCAGAACACGGCCTGCAGTTAAAGCATTGCCAATCCGTCATCGCCAGGGAACTTGGCTTTACCGACTGGCAGCAGCTGCAAAGGGTGCTGTCGGGCAAGGCAACCGAACAGGACGATACGCCAAACATGGGCTCGCTGTTTTACCGCGACGCCTGCAGCGCCTTCGTCAACCGCTGGTTCGCCGGCTACCCCGAGGCCAGGGCCGCCCTGGACGAGGCCCATTACCTGCTGCCCTACAAAACCCAGTTCGTGGTGGTCGCCGCGGATTATATCGCCGCACTCGGCATCGACGACCCCGGCCAGCTGCAAGCCGTAAACCGGGATCTGTATGCCAGTTACCCTGGTCCGGAGTGGGACACATTGGCCGAGGTGGCGATTAAAAGCAGGCGGGTGTAGTGATTGCAGGCAACCGGTAATGTCTATTTAAAGGCAAGAGTTAGTCCCGCGGCTTGGTTTCATTCCGGCCAAATTAAAGCGACTCTGATTTAAATCTGGCCATCACAACAAACTTCAGTTCCGGACACAGCACGCCTTGCTGTGGTGGCTTAAGCGCACGAAAGCCAAATCGTTCCATGCCCGCGACCCTGTGTTCCGGGCAATCAAGCAAAATACTGTTCACGCCCAAGGCGTCCGCCGTTTTCAATCTGGCACGGATTAACTGTCTTGCTATCCCCCTGTTTCGCCAGGCCGGCGCCACGGCTAAACGCCCCATGGTCGCATAAGGCGGCGCCAATTTTTGTTCCAGCCCCAGATACAAATCACGCTCGGGCAGGTGCTCCAGATCCCGGCATACACTCAGGCGCGCGGTGGCAACAAGCTCGTCTTGTGCCCTCACCTGCCAAAGGTGAGATGTGTAGTCGGCCGCTTCCAGCCAAATATCGCTGTCGTCGCAGTGCGCCATATTAAGCTCTCTGCTGCGCCAGACATCACGGCGGAACGCACCCATTGCGTTAAGTAACGGCTGAGTTGCCTTGCCCGGGGGATAGTAGATGAAAGTTGTTCTTGATGAAGTTTGAGCAAGCGTGTCCATACATTCCTTGTACCTAAAAGAGTTAACGCGCATTAAGTTAGCAGCTTTTTATTGCTTTAAAAAGAAACCGGCGGGTATTGATAAGCCTTATTAGTTTTTGTCGCGGTGGCTAAATAAGCTAAATCGAAGGTAAAAAACCCCTTTACTCGTTTCACATATGGCTCGTGTTGTTGTGGCTTCGTTATGTTTGCAAAACAGGCTGTCCGAACAGGATTCGAAACCTGTCCCTCAGAGCCGGCTAGACTGCAATATGGCGGCTTTCGTCTTTATCTTGATATCGCGTCTCGCACGTTTGAGCCACGACATCGAGGCGAATTCAGCGAACCGGGTTGAAACCAGAGATTAGCGCTTAGAGCTCGGGTTCCGTGCATTTTCTCGCGGCATGGCATGTGCGGCAATCACCGCC
>JBNKEN010000380.1:0-21808 GCA_050288805.1 Pseudoalteromonas sp. | reverse complement strand
GGAAAGGAGACACCGATGAACAAAATGACGTGTGAGAAGTGATAGGGCTGCGACGCTTTTTTCTCCAAGCCGACCGTTGCGGGTAAAAGACGTGTTTAAATTTTTAAAAATAACTAATTAAAACATTGTGTTGCATTTGTCTTTTGCAAGGCGTTGCGCGCGGACGTATCGTAACTTCATTCTGCTTATTTTAAGCGGTGACGCCGAATTCAGCAGACCATGTACTTTTTTATTTACACGCTTTCAAGGGGCATAAAAAAACGGCGTATAAAGACGCCGTTTTTTCACTGCTCTCGAACGCTTATTGTTTGTCGCCAACCAATTCCAGTTCTTCTTCCAGCAGTTGCTCTTCGTCGTGTACGCCTTCTGCGCCGTGCATCCAGTCAACCAGTTTGTCGGCCATCAGCCACAAACAGATACCGGCTACGAAGGCCATGATGGCAACGCCACCGAAGGTGCTCATCGGACCGGCCTCGCCGACCAGTTTACCGATTTCGGCCGCAGCCTTGTTACCAAGACCTGAGAACAGGAACCAGACACCCATCAGCAACGAGGAAAACTTAAGCGGCGCCAGTTTAGATACCATAGACAGACCGATAGGAGACAGGCAAAGCTCACCCATGGTGTGGAAGATATACGCCATCACCAGCCAGATCACGTGTGCCTTGGCACTCTCACTGTCACCGATTTGCAGCGCTGCACCGACCATGCTGACAAAACCAAGACCCAGGAAGAACATACCCAAGGCAAACTTACGGGGAGAATCCGGTTCCCTGTCACCCATGCGGATCCACAGGCTGGCAAAGATAGGAGCAAGAATAATGATAAACAGCGGGTTTACCGACTGCAGCCAACTGGCCGGCATTTCCCAACCGAAGAACACCAGGTCGGTTTTGTATTTGGCGAACAGGTTCATTGAACCGGCGGCTTGCTCGAAGCCTGCCCAGAATACGATGGTAAAGAAGCTCATGATCAGGATAACCTTGATGCGATCGCGCTCTTCTTTGGTAAGCGGGTTTTTAGCAACCTGGCCGTCGGCACCTTTAGTCAGTTTGGCCGAAGGCACCTTACCTATGTTGCCGAGGTATTTGTTAGACAGTGCCAGCTGCAGGGCGACACCGATCAGCATACCAACACCTGCGGCCAGGAAGCCGTACTGGTAGTTGATCTTTTCACCGATGGAACCGACCACCATGTAACCCAAAATTGAGCCCAGGTTGATACCCATATAGAAAATCGTAAAGGCGCCGTCGCGGCGGTGATCGCCTTCCTTATACAGGTCGCCGACCATGGTCGAGATATTAGGCTTGAAGAAGCCGTTACCTATGATCATCAGGGTCAAACCGATGAAAAGGAACTCAAGCTCCATGCCTTGGATCATGCTGTGCGGCGTACCCAGGGCAAACTGACCCAGGGCCATGATAACACCACCAAAAATGATGGATTTACGCTGACCGGCGACGTTGTCGGCGAACCAACCGCCCAGTACCGGCGTGATATAAACCAGCATGGCATAGGTACCGAGATAACCGAGCGCGTTTGAACTCAGTGCATTACGGTATTCATCTTCGGCGCCCGCGGAGGTCGGGTCGATGCCGAAATAGGCCATATCCCAACCCATGGCTGCGGCAGTTGCTATGGTAGTGAGGTAAAGCACGAAAATACCGCGCATTCCGTAGTAACTCATTCGTTCCCACATTTCTGTGGTGAAAAGCAGGAACAGTCCCTTAGGATGACCTAAGAAATTGCCCGTATTTGGAGCTGAACTCATTGTTTACTTCCTAATTAAAATTCTTGTGTTCGAAGGCCGTTGTAATTATTGCTTTGTGGCGTTCTGAAGTTACAAATGCCTTGTAAACGGAGCCGCCTGGCCTGGTGTTCTCGGAGCTGCAGACAGGGTGAAAATTAGCCGTCAGGCACACTTTTATCCTAGCTACAGTTGCGCCACAGTATACATAGACACATCTGGCAGGGGAAGCCTTTACATTGACCCCTTGTCTCGCTTTATGGGGGTTTTACGGGCCTTGAATGCCGGGAGCAGGCTCCTGAGCACGCTTTAAACAGACTTTTATTTTCATTTATTTCAAAAAGTTATAAATAGCGGTCAATTGTCCGTTCAAAATTCTTTACGATTTGCTGGCCGTATGTCGGTAATTTATCGTATGATGCGCCCATCACCCTGTCAGTTGTATTTGAGGAATCAATGCGTCTGGAAATCCATTGTGCAGACCGCATCGGTATTGCCCAGGAAATTCTAAATATATTAGTTAATTACCACGTTGATCTGAAAGGAATAGAGGTCGATGCGGTGAACTGTCGAATGTACGTCAGTTTTCCTCCCATCGAATTTGAACAGTTCCAGAAGATCATGCCGTCGATTCGCCTTATCGACGGCGTGGAGGATGTGCGAACCACCGCCTTTATGCCTTCCGAACGTGAACATAACGAACTGACAACCTTGTTGAGCGCACTGCCCGACGGCGTGATTTCAATTGACGCCAAGGGCGTAGTTCGGCTGTGTAACCAGGCCGCGTGCAAGGAATTACAGCTGACCGAACAACAGGTGATCGGCGACAGCATCAACAACCTGCTCAAGGGTTTTAATTTCAACCGTTGGCTTGAAGGAAAAGAAGTTCTCGGCCAGACCACTCGGGTTGAGGTCAACGGTGAGGACTATATCGCCGATATTCTGCCCATTTCAATTGCTCAAGGACCGGGTGAAACGGCATTGGCCGGCGCCGTGGTCAATTTCAAGTCGCAAAGCCGGCTCGGGCAGCAGGTCAGCGCGTTCCGCCGTTATGGCCAGGAAAGTTTTGCCACCATCCACAGCTACAGCACCGCAATGCGCCGCGTCGTCAGAGAAGCGCGCAAAATGGCGCAGCTTGAGGCGCCGATCTTGATCACCGGTGAAACCGGCACCGGGAAGGAACTGCTGGCGCGGGCCTGTCATTTTGCTTCCCACCGGGCCGATAAACCCTTTATTGCCCTGTCTTGTGCGTCCTTGCCGGACGATGTGGCCGAATCGGAGCTGTTCGGTTATGCAGGTTACGAAGAGGGCGCCACGCCGAAGCGCGGCGTGCTCGAGCAGGCCGACGGCGGCACCGTGTTCCTGGATGAAGTGGGTGAAATGTCGAGCCAATTGCAGACCAAACTGCTGCGTTTCCTCCAGGACGGTACCTTCCGCAAGGTGGGCGATGAAAACGAGGTTAAGGTCAATGTGCGCATCATCGCCGCGACGCAAAAGGATCTGCCCGCCATGGTGCAGGAGGGGACCTTCCGAGAAGATCTTTACTACCGCATTAACGTACTGACCCTGGATATAGCTCCGCTGCGCGACAGAAAAGCGGATATCGGCCCGCTTGCCGAGCATTTTGTGCAGAAATACGCCCAGCAGAACGGCGCCCCGGTCCCGGGACTATCCGAATCTTGTTTGGAGTTTTTGCGGGAATATCCCTGGCCGGGTAATGTGCGCCAGCTGGAAAACGCTATTTATCGCGCGGTTTCACTGTTGGATGACGATGAGCTGAGAATAGAGCATTTGCAGTTGCCGACCTTTACCCATGATTTAGGGTATCTGGAATCCGATTTCGAAGGCAGTTTGGATCAGGCGGTAAAACGATTCGAAGCGACCCTGTTGCGCAAGTTGTATCCGGCCTACCCGAGTTCACGCCAGCTGGCAAAGCGCCTTGGCCTAAGTCATACCGCCGTCGCCAATAAGTTGCGCGAATACGGGATCAACCGAAAAACGGTGAAGGTATAAATGATCACGCGGGCACTACTTGCGAGTGCCCACATCCTTGGTAACGCCGTCCAGACTGATGGAACTGACGCCGGATTCGTCAAACTTGACCGTAATGCTGATGTTATTACGGAGCAGGAAATAGTCGGTGCCGTTGAGACTCAGCACATAGTCGCCCTTGACCGGCTGGGCGAAGGTTTTCTTTTTCATCGTGAGGGTTTGATCGCCTATCTGCCAGCTGAAGCCCTCGAAAAACCCCTTGTTAAACTCTTGCAGCCAGATGGTTCGCTCATCTTTACTCAGCGCCATCGCCAATGAATAAGACTCCGGCAATTGTTCCATCGAATAGCTTTTTTTGCCGATGGTGAAGCTTTGTTCTTTTTCATTCCAGGCAAATCCGAACTCGAAGGGTTTGGTTACGCCCGTGGGGTAGGAGATTTCTCCCTTGCCGGGAAGGGTAAAGTCGGCCAGCGCCAGATTGCTGGTTAACAACATAACAGTGCCAAGAAAATATTTGAAAGACATACGCATTTAGCCTTTTTGCTAGTTCCTCGCCAGATTAATAAAGAAACCGGGACATTGCAACGGCGAAGAATATGTTAAACTGGTCGGACTATTCAAATATCGGGAAAGGGACGAGTGAATCTCTACTTCAGGCTTATACTTCTTTTTATTAAAATCAAGCGCAATCGCCAGACCCAGCAGTTGCTTGAATCGGTAGAACTCAGTTTCAAGGCGATGCCCAGCGATTGTGATATCAACCTGCATCTGACCAATTCGCGTTACCTGGCGATGATGGATCTTGCCCGCACCTGGATGACCGAGCGCCTGGGACTTTTGTCACCTATCATCAAACGCCGCTGGTTTCCTATCGTCAATGCCACCGCCATTACCTACATCAGGGATATCAAGCCGTTACAGAATTTTACCGTGGCAACGCGTCTGGTGGGGTGGGACCACAAGTATTTTTATATTGAACAAAAGTTTCTCAGCGAACGCGGCCTGCATGCCATCGCTTACGTAAGAGGGGTGTTCAAGCGCAAGGGGGGGATTGTCGATGTCGAGGAAATTCTCAATCTGGTGGATTTTGAAGGCATGGCGCCTATTCTGCCGCCGGAGGTGGCGCACTGGAAAGACATGTTGGAACAGAAAAAAGCGACCAACAAGGGAGTGTAAGGGATGCGATTGCATCCCTTTCGTTTTATTTAGAAGCGGTATTTTACGCCCAGCATGGTAACGACCGGGTCGATCTTCACCGTGGATGTCAGCGCCTTTGCACCGTTTGCATAGACGGTGGCATCTGAATCTATGTCTATCCAGCTGACCATACCATGCAGTCCCCACTTTTCATCAAACATGTAGTTGAAGCCCGCCTGCAACGCGATACCGAAAGAGTCGTCGAGTTTCAGTTCAACGTCATTGGTGCCAAGTGCAGCTTTCAGATCTGAACCTGCCTGCTCGTCAAAGAAGGTGGTGTAGTTCAGGCCGGCACCGACAAAGGCGCGAAACGCATCGCTTTTTTGCCCGAAGTGATACTGTGCCAGCAGCGTCGGTGGCAGGTGCTTGGTGTCACCCAAGGTGGCGCCCGCCAGCGCACTTTCGCCCTTGATGTCATGGTCAAACGGCGTTGCGGCAACCAGTTCCAGCACCCAGTTATCGTCGAGGGCATAGTCAACGGTGATGCCGAGCTGGGTATTGTCGTCGACGCTCAGGCCAAGCGCGTTGTTTTCGTTGATATCGGACGTACCGCTGTCAGGGTTTACATTGATGGCGCCGATATTCACGCTGAGGTTGGCGCTTGCGAACGGAGACGCGATCAGAAGTGAAGCCAGAGCGATTGCGCTGATATGTTTTTTCATAGTTGGTGCTCCTAACACAGAGTTCATTTTTTATGTACGACGCTATTATTTTCCTAATTGCAGGCAGCAGAACTGTCCCAGATCAAGGTTTTGCCCGTACCTTACCGAGATAAGCCGAGAACTTTGATTTAGATTAAGCTTTTCCCCCTCTGCGAATGAATTTTTCTGACATTATGCGGTCATATTTCGGCGCTCTAATGGTTTCGTTAGTACCACTATGGGAACCATTAAAATGCGCACGCAGCGAAATTACCTACCTCAGGTTCTTGGAACCGATGAACCCGCCATAGCCTGGCTGCAGCACTTGCTGCGCTGCAAATCGGTGACGCCTTCGCAGGCCGGTGCCATAGACTGGCTGGCAGAGAGGCTCAAGGAACTCGACTTTGCCTGTCATGTGTTTGAGCTTGAAGGCGTAACCAATTTGATTGCCAGTGTCCACTTTGGTGAAGGGCCGCATTTTGCGTTTTCAGGCCATATCGATGTGGTGCCGGCAAAACCGGACGGCTGGCGTGTCGAGCCCTTTGCCGGTGAAATGATCGATGGTGTCGTATACGGTCGCGGAGCGGCCGATATGAAGGGCGGCGTTGCGGCGATGCTCAGTGCGACATATTCACTGATGGCACATAAAGCAACGCTGGGGGGAACCTTTTACTGGCTTATTACCTCGGATGAGGAAGGCGAAGCCGAATACGGTTCGCAGGCCATTGCCGCCTACCTTGAGCGGGACAACATCGAACTGGATATGTGCCTCGTCGGTGAGCCGACGTCGGAGCGCTTTGTCGGTGATGCCATAAAGAACGGGCGCCGTGGCGCGATTTCCGGACGCGTCAAGGTGACGGGAAAGGCGGGACATGTGGCTTACCCCGAGCATACCGTCAATGCGGCGGAGCATGCGGCGCGAATTGTCACCGGTTTATCACAATTGGCCTGGTCCCTGGATGTTGAAGGCTCTAAAACCAGTTTGCAGGTTACAGGCATCAATGTGCCGAATGTGGTCGACAACCTGGTGCCGGCAGAGTGCGAAATCACCTTTAATGTGCGCTACAGTCACGGCTATCGCAGTGATGATATCCGTCATTGCATTATGGAAACCTTAGAGGCCTTAGGATTTTCATTTTCCCTGGAATGGGAGAGGCCCTGCGAGCCCTATTACACCGGCAAGGGCAACGAACTGGACTTGATTGCCCTGGTTGAAGGCGCGGTGTTTGAGCAAACCGGGCAATACCCGGCCCTGAGTACCAGCGGAGGAACCTCCGACGGGCGTTTTTTCGCCAAAGGCAAAACCCAGGTTATCGAGTGCGGTGTGCGAAATCACACCATACACCAGGTCAATGAACAGGTGCCGGTGGCAGATCTGATGCAAATACGGCGCATCTACAGTGCGCTATTAGAGAAGGTATTTTCCGCAGACTGAACGGCTGCGGACAAAGAAAGAAAAGAAGTAAAGACGCCTTAGCTTGCTAAGGCGTCTTTATTTTCTGGTTGGGAACTTGTTTTACGGTAATCGGGAATATAGCGCTTCGCCTTTTGCGGCTTCAGGCTTTCCATATCCACCAATACCAGGCCGTCAATGCAGTTATTGAAATCAGGATCCACACTGAAACTCAGGAAACTGACGCCGCCGGGCTCGCATAGTTCGGTATATTGTTTAAACAGGGTCGGAACCTGAGCGCCTATATTGGCCAGCACATGCTTGAGTTCGGCGAAATCTGACTTGGCGTCGCTGCCGTTGAAGATCGCTTGATATTGCTCGGTTTCTTCCCGGCTCAGTTTGTAGTCGTGTTTCGGTGTTGCCAGAGATTGGATCTGGCCGTAATAATGCTGGTAGTAGTAGACCAGCATGCCCTTGGCCTGGACCGGCAGGGCATTGGAAAGACTGACGGCACCGAACAGGTAGCGGTATTTGGGATAACGGGTGATAAATGCGCCGATGCCGTACCACAGGTAATCCAGGCTCTTGCGACCCCAGTATTTAGGCTGGACGAAACTGCGACCCAGCTCCAGCCCTTCGGCAAAGTAGGGAGCCATCTGCTCGTGATAATTGAACAGGGTGTCGGTATAGAGTCCCTGACGCCCGCGTTTGTCTATTATTTCCTGGGCATCGGCCAGACGATAAGCGCCTACCAGCTCCAGTTCCTTGGCATCCCACAGTACCAGGTGGTGATAGTCCATGTCGTATTTGTCTACATCGCGTCGTTTACCGCTGCCCTCTCCGACGGCCCGAAAGGCAATTTCCCTGAGCCGGCCCAGCTCCCTGAATAAAGCAGAGCTGCCCTGGTAGTTATACAGGTAGATACGCATACCGTCCTGGGTTTCCCCCAGCAGCTCGCAGTTTTCAATGGCTTCCTTAAGCGCCTTGCGGCACTCGGGACGGGCAATCGGGCTTTGCGTTTTAAGTGGCAGACTCTTTTTGCCCGTCAAGCGGTAGAGCTGCTTGCGGATCAGCTTGCTGATCTCTTTATCGCTCAGGTTTTCAATCAGATAGGATTGGGGTGGAATGGCTGCGCCGATTTCAAATTCCAGCGATTTCTGACGCTGCTTGAACATTTCCTTTACCAAAAGCAGGCTCGCTAAGGGCTTATAGATCATCGAGGTGCCGTAAAACAGCGGGCTGTTCTTGGCCTTGATATAGATGGGTAAAACCGGTGCATTGGCCTTTTTCGCCATGCGCAGGAATCCGCTGTTCCAGTGGGTGTCCTTGACCCCGGTCGGACGCAGGCGTGAGACCTCGCCGGCGGGAAAGATCAGCAGCGCACCTTCGTCTTTCAGATGCTGATGAATGGCGCTGAGTTCCTGCTTTTTACTGGTGCCTGACAGGTTATCCACCGGTAAAAGCAGCGAGTGCATGGGGGTAAGCGCCATCAGCATGCGGTTCGCAACCACCTTGATATCTTTACGGACCGACGCCAGCAGACTGATTAGCGCAAGGGCATCTAACGAGCCGATGGGGTGGTTGGCGACGATCACCAGGCGCCCCTCGGTCGGTATGTTTTCTATTTGTTTCGGGTTGAAACGGGCATTAAATTCCAGCTCTTCAAGTACCTGTTCAACGAACTCGAGTCCCTGCAGGTGAGGGTAGTTGTCTGCAAAGGCGACGAACTCCTGTTCATGCAGCAAGTATCCCAGGCCCTTTTTCACCAGGTTTTTTACCTTGGGCGAGCCCTCCAAACCGGGGAGATTCTGTTCCAATACCTTGTCTATGCTTATCATCTTTACCTCGCGCGCCAATCGCCGTGTGCCAAGAATAAGAAGCCTGTGTGACACTAAGGTGGCGATGATATGACAGTTTATGGACGCCGATTTTATGGTTAACATAGGCATAAAAATGAGGGAGTTATATGAGCTTTTTAATTTGTATACCTGACCGGGACATTTCCCGGCTGGTCGAACAGCTGTCGGCCCGGATCGGTGGTGATGTCATTCGGATATGGCCCGACGTGGGCGATGCCGCGGACATCGAATTCGTATTGGCCTGGAATCCGCCGCCGTCGCTTTGGGCGCAACTGCCAAACCTTAAGGCGGTCATGTCGTACGGCGCAGGTGTCGACGGCCTTGCTCTTGCAGCCTTGCCACCCCATGTGGCCGTTAGCCGGGTGGTGGATCCTAAGCTGGCCGAGGACATGGCCGAATATGTTTTGGCGCAGGTACTTTACTATAAGCAGCGGGCCGGGTTTTACCTCGACAGACAAAGAGAAGAAATCTGGAAACCGCGTCGCGCCTTGCAAGGTGCCCGCGTGGGAATATTAGGCCTCGGGAAGATAGGAACGGTCGTAGCCGGTCGTTTGCGAGCCAATGGTTTCAGCGTGTCGGCCTGGTCGCGCAATCCCAAAGTGGTCGAGGGTATAGACTGTTATAGTGGCGACATCGGACTGGCGGCAATGTTGCCGGATGTTGATTATCTGGTGTGTTTATTGCCGTTGACCGATGAGACACGCGGTATCCTCAACAAGCGTCTGTTCGATGCGATGGCCGAGCATGCCATCCTTATTAATGTAGGGCGCGGCGATCACCTGGTTGAATCCGAGTTGCTGGATGCCTTGAAAGCAGGCCAGATTGCCGCTGCCTGTCTGGATGTATTCAGTACTGAGCCGTTACCGCAGGGTCATCCGTTTTGGTTACACCCCGCAATACGTATTACACCCCACTGCGCCGCGTTGACCGATATAGATACAGTAGTGGACCAGATTGAAACCAATTATCGCCTGCAAGAACTAGGAAAAAAGGTTATAAATCAAATTGATCGAACTCAAAATTATTGAGTTTTTAAAAGTAAACGCCTTGTTAATTTTTAATTCTTTGCGTACACTGAAAATCGGCCTTGAGCCGTTAAAAATAACAACTAAAAAATCAGGAAAGAATAAAAATGAAACACAATCAGGGTGGTGTGCGCTTTAGTTGGGTTTTTATTTCCGTTGTATTGCTTGGGTTACTGGCCTGGTTCAACCAGGCCTCGGCCGAACAAGGGGTTGAAAACGCGGCGGCCGAGTTGGTCGAATAACAGCAGGGACAACCGTCAGCGTTTTGCATGACGTTCGCGGTTTTCTTGCTTCTTATCTTCGCTTTTTTTCATTAATACGTAGGTGGCGCCGCTGCCGCCGTGGTGTTTTTGCGCGCTGTGGAAGGCCAGTATCTCCGGAAGCTCCTGCAACCACTTATTGCTATAACTTTTCAGTAAAGCCGGATGGGGTTTGCTCTTCAGGCCGATGCCATGGCGAACTAAAAGAACCCGTATATTCCTGCGCTGACAATCACGCACACATTCGAAAATCGCTTTTCTGGCTGACTGCAACGACATTCCGCTGAGCTCCAGCGTAGCGTCTATCTGGTATTTCGCCAACCTGAGATTTTTGAAAACCGCTTCCTGGACCCCGTCTTTCTTATAACTCAGTAAGGCGTATGGCTCTAACAGTTCTACATATTCGCTGGCGAGGTAATTCGCATCCAGTTCTAAATCCTGCTCTGCGGCCTTACGTTTTTCCAGCTGAGCAATAGTTGGACCTGCTTTAGGTTTTTCTGAGTAAGAATGCGCGTCATCGGCTTTCAGGGGAGTCACGTCGGCCATGGATGCTAAAAACAATTCGGAATCAGACAACCTCATTTACTCACCTCCACAAGAATGGACGCCAGAAATTTTATCGTAAACTGATCCTGGCGACTAATGCTTTCTGTTCGGGCCTTTAATACTCATCCGAAACGATTAGTTCATTTTGGCCAAAAGAAAAGATTTTAAAGAGCCCGAACAGGGACAGCAGTAAAAAGCCGGCCATCATTGAATGAGAGGAGTCTGTCACTGTGCCGCTTGCCGACAACAGAAAGAGCATTGAGCTGAACAGGGTGATTAACTTTAACCTTTTGATATTTATTGAAAATAATAAAAGTGCGGCCAAAAAAAGCAGTGTAAAGGTCAGCGCCGATGCGACATCAAAAAGCATAGTTTTGCGAGTGATAAAAGCAGATGAAAACGGGCGCTATTATGTGGCTGAGGCGCCCGTCTATTCAAACGAGAAAAGTTCTATTTTTCAGATTAGTTTTTTTAATTAGCAAACAGGCTGAATAGCACGGCAAAGAAGCCCTCTTCTGCTATCACCTGGTATTGCTGGCAGGTTTCCGGACGCTTTTTGTCGAGGCACAGATAAAGGCGATTCTGAGCCGGGTTGAACATTGGGTGTAAATTGGAGTCCATCAGTTTGGGTTCAAGACCTAAACCGCCTGGCCAATATATGCTCTGGCTGACGATATCCAGCTTTTGATAGGTCAGGAGCTTAGGCTTTGGAAACAGGATCATCAACAGTGTCACGACTGCCAAGGCCAGCCATTTGGCCGAAGCGGGGAGTTTTTTCTTTTGCGCGACTACGGGCGTGCTCGATTCGGGGGCTTGCTTACTTAGCGTCAGCTCAGGTGCTTTTTTGGGGACGGAGGGCTTCAGTTTTTTCACCTGACGAGGGGAGGTTGCACCGAGCAATGACTGCTTTTTTACTTTGTTTGTCATAGAATTAAATATGGTCTTTTAGCAAGAGCCCACTATAATTGTTCAAGGTTTGGTTATGATAGCCAAAAATGAGATCTTAGTATACGGGGAAAAGCATGGACGACAAACTCAAGATATTGATTGTTGACGACGTAGGTACAGTACGTAGTTTTTTACATCAAACCCTGATGCACCTTGGGATCGAAGATATTGATGAAGCGGCCACCGCTGCCCAGTGCGTAAAAGCCTGTGAAGATCACGGCTACAATATTATTTTCCTCGATATTGAATTGCCTGACGGTGACGGCAAGGATTTGATCGCCGAGTTGAATATTCTCCGCCCGGAAGCCAATGTGGTAATGGTATCGGCCCACTCCACGGTAGACAATGTTAAGGATGCCATTGAGCGCGGGGCCAAGGGGTTCGTTGTAAAACCTTTTTCGCCGAAGAAAATAGCGGCTATGTTGAAAAAGTTTTATCCCAATCTGGAAATAGCCTGAGGGATACAGCAGGGGGGAAAGAGGGAATCGCGTTCCCATCGATTGTTTTCAAGACATAAAAAAACCGGCCTAAGCCGGTTTTTTCTTGCTATATCAAAAGTCTTACAGAGCTTTGATCTTAGCAGCAAGGCGGCTCTTGTGACGAGCTGCTTTGTTTTTGTGAATCAGACCTTTAGTTGCATAACGGTCCAAAATAGGGGTCGCTACAGCGAAGGCTGCTTGTGCAGCTTCTTTGTTACCCGCTTCAATAGCAGCTACTACTTTTTTGAAGTAAGTGCGCATCATTGAACGACGGCTTGCGTTGTGCTGACGGCGTTTTTCACTCGTTACAGCGCGTTTCTTTGCAGACTTGATGTTAGCCAAGGTTTGCTCCTAACAATCTTAAATAAAGCTTAATTTAAAGGCCGTGGAATATGCCCGTTTTTAGTGCGAAAGTCAACGGTATTTTGACAAATAGCTCGCGAAACTGCCCCTTTAAACGAACACCAGTTTGCCGCTTCAGCAGTTATTGGCGCCATTGTAACAAAGCTAAAGGCAACAACCTAGTGCTTTATCGCAGGTATTCGCATCTTGGCGGTGATAATCTGTGTCACCGAGGTTCAATAAAAACCTATTTCATGCAAGAGATTATGGCATAATTCCTAGGTTCACCAATCACTTTAGGGAAAGCTGTGTCTACCAGTTTATTTCGTTCAGGAATGATAGTCAGCGCCATGACCATGATATCCCGGGTATTGGGGCTGGTGCGTGATGCGGTTGTCGCCAACCTGCTCGGGGCCAATGCGGCCGCCGATGTATTTCTGTTTGCCAACCGGATCCCCAATTTCCTGCGCCGCCTGTTTGCCGAGGGCGCATTTGCCCAGGCCTTCGTTCCCGTGCTGGCCGAGATAAAAGAGCAGCATGGCGACGATAAGGTGCGTCATTTTATTGCCCATGCATCCGGCACCTTAGGCACTATTTTGCTTTGTGTTACCTTGCTGGGAGTGCTGGGTTCTCCGTTAATTGCCGCCTTGTTCGGCACAGGTTGGTTTGTTGACTGGTGGCAGGGAGGTGAAGATGGCGGAAAATTCGTGCTCGCCTCGGTGCTTTTAAAACTGACCTTTCCTTATCTGTTTTTTATCAGCCTGGTGGCGCTTTCAGGCGCGGTATTGAACGTATACAACCGTTTCGCCGTGGCGGCCTTTACGCCTGTGCTGTTGAATGTGTCTATCATCGGATGCGCGGTCTTCTTCCATAATTCCTTCGCCGACGGGGCCTATGCACTGGCGCTCGGGGTGTTTATCGGCGGGATAGTGCAACTGGTGTTTCAGCTGCCATTCCTGTGGCGGGCAAAAATGTTGCAAAGACCGCGTTGGGGCTGGCGCGATCCGCATGTTGTTAAGGTACGCCGTCTGATGATTCCGGCCTTGTTCGGCGTGTCGGTGAGTCAGATAAACCTGCTGCTCGATACGGTGATCGCGTCATTTCTCGCAACCGGTTCTATTGCCTGGCTCTACTATTCGGACCGTCTGATCGAGTTTCCGCTCGGCCTGTTTGGCATCGGCATCGCCACCGTGATCCTGCCGGCGCTTTCCAAGCTGCATGTCGGCGATAAAGTCGAAGACTTTCAGCATACCCTGGATTGGGGGGTGCGTTTTGTGATCTGGCTGGGTCTGCCGGCCATGGCCGGGCTGATGACCATCAGTCCGCTGATCATCAGCGTGTTGTTTAACCACGGTGCGTTCAAGGATGCGCAGACTGACCATCTTACGGCGGTGAGTTACGGCGTTGCGGCCTATTCGGTGGGGCTGGTCAGCTTTATGCTGATCAAGGTGCTGGCGCCCGGGTTCTATGCCCGCCAGGATACCAAAACACCGGTGCGTATCGGCATCATTGCCATGGCGTTGAATATGGCGTTCAATCTGATGCTGGCGCCGGTATTGGGCTATATCGGATTGGCGCTGGCGACCTCCTTGTCGGCCAGTTGCAATGCCTGGTTGTTGTATCGTCAGTTGGCCGGGCAGGGGGTTTATCGTTTTTCAGCCATGAGCCTGGGGTTCAGTGCCAAATGCCTTTTTGCCAGCTTGGTGATGGCTGCGGGGGTGTATGCCATTAACCATCAGTTGGACTGGGCGCTATGGTCGTTGTCGCAGCGGGTTGGTTTGTTGTCGGGCATTATACTTTTTGCGGCATTTGTGTACTTTGGCGTGCTGTTCGCCCTCGGTATTCGCCCCGCTACCATAAAAAATGTGGCAGTTACTGAATCTGCATAAAAAAAAGATTATAATCGGCGACTTTCGTGTGACGGGCTCAGGGCTAAGTGGTATGGAGTTAATCAGGGGCATTCATAATATCAGAGCAAAGCACTGTGGTTGTGTATTAACCATAGGGAACTTTGATGGAGTGCACTTGGGTCATGCGCAGGTGCTCAAGGGCCTGGTTGCCGACGCCGCAGCGCTTAAGCTGCCGGCCACCGTGATGCTGTTTGAACCCCAGCCGCAGGAGTTTTTTGCAAAGGATCTGGCACCGGCCAGGCTGACCCGTTTGCGCGACAAACTGGATCTGTTGAGGCGACAAGGTGTCGAACGGGTGATCTGCATCAGCTTCAATACGCGTTTTGCGAATATGGCCGCCGAGGAATTTGTGCGGGACATTCTGGTCAAAAGGCTCGGCGTAAAAGCACTGACGGTGGGCGATGATTTTCGTTTCGGCCATCGTCGAATCGGCGATTTCAGCTTACTTAAATCGCTCGGGGATGAGCTCGGCATGGAAGTCAAGAGTACCGCCAGTTTTCGTCGCGACGATTGCCGGGTCAGCAGCACCGCGATCCGGGAGGCGTTGGCACAAGGAAATTTAGCTGACGCAGGCGCCATGTTAGGTCATAATTACGCCATTTCCGGCCGGGTGATCCACGGCTGGAAAAAAGGCCGTGAATTGGGGTTCCCTACTGCGAATATCGCCATCAAGCGCCGGGTTTGCCCGGTGAACGGTGTGTTTGCCGTGCGGGCCTGGATAGGGGATGTCTCCTTTAACGGTGTTGCCAATATCGGGTCCAAGCCGACGCTGAACGGAACGCGTGTTCAGCTCGAAGTGCACCTTTTTGATTTTAAAGGCAACATTTACGGACAATTTATGAAGGTGGAGTTGGTACATAAGCTCCGCGATGAGAAAAAATTTGATGGTTTGGCGGCGTTGACGGCGCAAATAGCCGAAGACGTGACTGCCGCCAAGCAGTGTTTTGAATTAATTTAAGTAGCCGATACGGAAAGCAGAATTAATGAGCGACTACAAACATACTCTGAATTTACCGGAAACCGAGTTTCCAATGCGTGGCAACCTGGCTAATCGTGAGCCGGGAATGCTGAAAGAATGGTATGAGAAAGATCTTTACGGTCAAATCCGCAGCGCGAAAAAAGGCAAGAAAACCTTTATTCTGCATGATGGCCCTCCCTATGCAAACGGTAACATTCACTTAGGTCACTCAGTTAACAAGATTCTAAAAGACGTGATCATCAAGGCAAAAACCCTGTCCGATTTCGACGCGCCTTATGTGCCGGGTTGGGACTGCCATGGTCTGCCTATCGAGCTGGTAGTTGAGAAAAAGGTCGGCAAACCGGGCCACAAGGTCAGCGCGGGCGAGTTTCGTGAAAAGTGCCGTGCCTATGCCGCGACGCAGGTCGAAGGCCAGAAAACCGATTTCAAACGTCTCGGCGTACTGGGCGATTGGGACAATCCGTATCTCACCATGAATTTCGATTTCGAGGCGAACGCCATTCGTGCCCTGGGCCGCATCATTAAAAACGGTCATCTGCACAAGGGTGCCAAACCCGTGCACTGGTGTACCGACTGTGGCTCGGCGCTGGCCGAAGCGGAAGTGGAATACCAGGACAAGCAATCGCCTGCCATCGATGTGCGTTTCAGCTTTGTCGATCAAGATAAGGCCGTGGCTGCCTTTGCACTGGCTGCTGAGCATCAGGGCCAAGGCCTTGTCAGCACGGTGATCTGGACCACAACGCCTTGGACATTGCCTGCCAACCGCGCGGTCGCGATGCACGCCGGGCTGGAATATGCACTGGTACAGGTGGATGACGAAGGTGCACAACAGCGCCTGGTGCTCGGCGCCGAATTGGTTAAAGATGCCATGGATCGCTATGGTTTCAAACAGTATCACATTCTTGGCTACGTCAAGGGCGCGGCGCTGGAAAATCTGCTGGTTGCCCATCCTTTCTATGATTTCAACGTTCCGGTTATTTTGGCCGAGCACGTTACCACCGATTCAGGTACAGGTGTGGTGCACACGGCGCCGGGTCACGGTCAGGAAGACTTCTCGGCCGGTCTGGCGTATGGCCTGGAAGTGGCCAACCCGGTCGGCGCTAACGGCGTTTATTTGCCCGACACGCCGCTTTTTGCCGGTCAGCACGTATTTAAAGCCAACGCCAGCGTGATCGAAGTACTGCAGGAAAAAGGCGCCTTGCTGCATCATCATGCGCTGCAGCACAGCTACCCGCATTGCTGGCGCCACAAAACACCTATCATCTTCCGTGCTACACCGCAGTGGTTTATCAGCATGGATCAGGCGGGTCTGCGTGAAAACTCTCTGCGTGAGATCCGCAGCACCCAGTGGATCCCCGAGTGGGGCGAAAGCCGTATCGAAAACATGGTCGCCGGTCGTCCGGATTGGTGTATCTCGCGTCAGCGCACCTGGGGCGTGCCGATTGCCCTGTTTGTAGACAAAGACACCGGTGATCTGCACCCGAATACCGAAGCACTGATCGAGCAGGCAGCCAAGCTGGTGGAAGAAAAGGGCATCCAGGCCTGGTATGATCTGGAACCCGAAACCCTGCTCGGCGACGGCGCAGCGCAGTACGTGAAGGTACTGGATACCCTGGATGTGTGGTTTGATTCGGGTGTGACGCATGCCTGTGTCGTCGATGCCCGTAACGACCTGGTCGGCCCGGCGGATCTCTATCTGGAAGGCTCGGATCAGCACCGTGGCTGGTTTATGTCGTCAATGATGACGTCGGTGGCCATCAAGGGCCACGCCCCGTACCGCCAGGTTCTGACCCATGGTTTCACCGTCGATGAAAACGGTCGCAAGATGTCGAAATCGCTCGGCAACGTTATTTCGCCGCAGGACATCATGAACAAACTGGGCGCCGACATTCTGCGTCTGTGGGTCGCTTCTACCGACTACACGGCAGAAATGACGGTGTCGGACGAAATCTTCAAGCGCGCCGCGGATCGTTACCGTCGTATCCGTAACACCAGCCGCTACCTGTTGTCTAACCTCAACGGCTTTAACCCGGCCACAGACAAGGTCGAAGTGTCTGAGATGGTGGAACTGGATCGCTGGATCGTCGGTCGTGCCGCAGCATTACAGCAAGAAATCATTCAGGCGTACGACGAATACCAGATGTTGGTGGTCACGCAGAAGCTGATGAACTTCTGCACCGGCGAGTTGGGCTCCTTCTACCTTGACGTGATCAAGGACCGTCAATACACGGCTAAGGCCGACAGCCATGCACGTCGTTCATGTCAGACGGCTCTGTACCATATCGCCGAGGCGATGACCCGCTGGATGGCACCGATCATGAGCTTCACCGCTCAGGAAATCTGGCAGATCCTGCCGGGTGAGCGCGACCCGTTTGTCTTCACCAGCGTCTGGTATGACGGCCTGGAAGCAAGCGGTGAAGGTAAATTCAGCGATGGCGACTGGCAGACGATACTGACGGTGCGCGATCAGGTAAACCGCGTATTGGAATCGGCTCGTAAGCAAGAAACCATAGGTGGTGCCTTGCAGGCCGAGGTGACCTTGTATGCCGACGACGAGTTGGCGAAAACCCTGAGCGCTCTCGGTGATGAACTGCGTTTCGTGTTGCTGACATCCAAAGCCGATGTTGCACCTCTCGCAAACAAGACGGCGGATGCGCAAGCATCAGAACTTGAGGGCCTGTTCGTGGCCGTTGCGGCCAGCGAAGCCGCCAAGTGTGAGCGCTGCTGGCACCACAGGGAAGATGTTGGCAGCAACCCTGCACATCCGTCCATCTGCGGCCGTTGTGTGACCAATGTCGACGGTGACGGCGAAGTTCGTCAGTTTGCCTAGGAGCCGGCAGTGCTAAAAAACAAAAGCGGTTTAGTGTGGTTGTGGTTGAGCGTGTTGCTGTTGGCCGTTGACTACCTGAGTAAAACCCTGGTTGTTTCCACCATGCAACTCGGTCAGTCGATCGAGTTGCTGCCGGTGTTTAACCTGACCTATGTACACAATTACGGTGCCGCCTTCAGCTTTTTGAGTGAAGCCGGCGGGTGGCAACGTTGGTTCTTAAGTGGTATTGCAATAGCGATCGCGCTGTTGCTGACATTTTGGCTGAAGCGCCTGCCTGCGACCAGTAAACTGCTTTGCAGCGCGTATGCGATGGTCCTGGCCGGTGCACTCGGAAACCTGCACGACAGAATCATGTACGGCTATGTCATCGATTTTATCCATGTCTATTACGATTCATGGCATTTCCCTGCGTTTAATATTGCAGACACCGCCATTTGTATCGGTGCCGGGTTGCTGCTTCTGGATGCCTTTACCGGCGATGTATCCCCTAAGGAGGCGAAACAATGAGCGATAACCGAATCTCCCACAACTCCGAGGTGGTGTTTCATTTTTCGATCTTGCTGTCCGACGGTTCGGCGGCCGATTCGACCAAGGTTCATAACAAGCCCGCCCGTCTGGTGATGGGTGACGGCAGCCTGACGGAAAACTTCGAGAAGTGTCTGCTTGGCCTGGCAGAGGGTGAGAGCAAAAGCTTTGAACTTGAGCCGGAAGATGCGTTCGGTAAGCCGAATCCTGACAATATCTATCACCTTGAACGCAGCAAGTTCGGCCCGGATGCACCGGCCAAGGTGGGTGCCATTATCGCCTTTACGCAGCCCGACGGCACCGAGTTGCCCGGGGTGATCCGTGAGGTGGCCGGTGATTCCGTCACCGTTGATTTCAACCATCCGCTGGCCGGACAAAAGCTGACGTTTGAAGTGGATATCCTCGAGGTGATTAACGGATGAAGATCTTTCTCGCTAATCCGCGTGGATTCTGCGCCGGCGTAGACCGTGCCATCAGTATTGTGGAACGGGCTCTGGATCTGTTTGAAAAGCCTATTTACGTGCGCCATGAAGTGGTGCACAACCGCTACGTGGTCGACGGTCTGAAAAAGCGCGGTGCCGTGTTCGTCGATGAGCTGCATCAGGTACCCGATGACAGCATCGTTATTTTCAGTGCACACGGTGTTTCACAGCAGGTTCGCCAGGAAGCGAAACAGAGGGAACTGAAGGTATTTGACGCGACCTGTCCTTTGGTCACTAAGGTACATATGGAAGTCACCCGGGCCAGCCGCAAAGGCACCGAGTGCATTCTCATCGGTCACCAGGGGCATCCGGAAGTCGAAGGCACCATGGGACAGTACGACAATGCCAACGGCGGCATCTATCTGGTGGAAACCCCTGAGGATGTTGCCAGTCTGGTGGTGAAGGATCCGGAAAATCTGTTCTATTGCAGCCAAACCACGCTCTCGGTGGATGACACCGCGGATGTGATCGATGCGCTCAGAGCCAAGTTTCCCGCCATTGACGGGCCGCGTAAGGACGATATCTGCTATGCCACGCAAAATCGCCAGGATGCGGTGCGTGAATTGGCCGACAAGGTCGATGTGTTACTCGTGGTTGGTGCAAAAAACAGCTCCAATTCAAACCGCCTTAAGGAACTGGCCAATAAAATGGGCACAACGGCTTACCTTATCGATGACGCCGGTTCGGTGGAAACAGCCTGGTTTGACGGGGTTAATGCCGTTGGTGTGACCGCCGGAGCCTCTGCGCCGGAAGTGTTGGTTAAACAGGTCGTAGCTCATCTTAAAACCCTGGGGGGCGAAGAGGTGATTGAACACCCCGGCGAGGAAGAAAACATCGTATTTGCGGTACCCGCGGAATTACGCTAGTTCTTTATTTAGCACCAAGGATTGAATAAGGTATCAAGCTGGCTTGGTACCTTTTTTGTATCGGAGACTGCATGACCCGACGAGACACTCAGGGAACGATACTGTTACCCGCTTTGTTCCATGCCCGAGGCGTGTTGGCCGCCTTGGTAGTGGGGCAATGTCTGGCGATTATTCTGGCCTTTGCGCCGGGCGCCGACGAACAAGTTTGGCTGCGGTTGGGGATGGTCAGTCTGTTTGTACATTGCGTGGTTTTTTTAAGCCTGTCCTGTCTGTATAGCCTGCAAACATTAATGAACCGCATGTCGCTGGCGGCTCAACTGCTGGTCGGCTACCTTGTTATCGCCCTGATCACATCGTCCGTCAGCATTTTTAGTAACGCCTATCTGTGGTTCGCACAAGACGCAGGGCTTTGGCCGTTTTTACTGTCGAATCTGGTGATCGCTTTTATTATCACCAGCCTGTATCTGCAGTTTGTACTTCTGTATCGTGAAGCGACTCAATCCGTTGCGGCCGTCGCCAGCGCCGAGCTTGACGCACTGCAGGCGCGTATTCGCCCGCATTTTCTATACAACAGTTTGAGTACTGCCGCGGAATTGACCCACAGTGATCCGGCTGCCGCCGAGCAGGCTATTTTGGCGTTGGCGACCCTGTCCCGAGCGGCCATGCATGCAGGTGAAAAAAGTACCTTACAGGCAGAAATCGAGTTGGCCAAACGCTACCTCGACCTTGAAGGTTGGCGTTTCGGTAAACGGCTGCGTGTTGAATGGGAATTGCCCGCAACAATCCCGGCGATTGAGATGCCGAGCCTGACGCTCCAGCCCTTGTTTGAAAATGCCGTGGGTCATGGCATAGAAGGGCTCAGGGAAGGGGGGGTGATCCGGGCCTCACTGCATGTGAGCAAAAAAGCCGTCACCATACTTATCACCAACCCGGTGGCCCCGGTCGCGCAGCAAAGAAAGGGAAACGGTATTGCCATCGAGAATATCGTCAAGCGGTTGGCCATCTACTTCGACGACCGGGCGCGAATGACAAGACACAGGGAACAAGAGACCTACAGGGTCAAGCTGGTACTGCCGCTCGAGAAGGAACGTTAAGGTGAAGGTTTTAGTGGTTGACGATGAGCCTCTGGCACGCGCTCGGTTGAATCGTTTGCTCGATGAGTATGATGAGCTAAACCGGGTCGGTGAGGCGGAAGATGGCGAGCAGGCTCAAAGCCTATGCCGTACTTTGCAGCCCGATTTGGTCTTCCTCGATATAGAAATGCCCGGGCTCGACGGGTTGGCGCTGGCCCGGGAGCTGGCGTCCCAAGCGGTTCCTCCGGCGATCGTATTTGTCACCGCACATCCGGAGCACGCGCTTGAGGCCATTCGCATCGCGCCGGCCGGTTATTTACTCAAACCCGTAACCCGAGAGGCATTGGAAGAATTGCTGAAAAGCCTCGGTAAACTGAACCGCGCACATATCGAAAAGCAAAGACCGGCTTCGATTTCTTATCAGCAGGGAGGAAAAGCACGCAGCATCGCCTTGGCATCCGTCTATTATTTTGTTGCCGACGAAAAATACGTTCGAATGGTGTTCGAAGGCGGAGAAGCCCTGTTGGAGCTCAGTCTTAAGCAATTGGAACAGAAATTCCCCCTGGAACTGTTGCGAGTTCATCGAAAATATCTGGTCAATAAACACCATGTAACGTCCCTGCTGAGTACGCACAACGGCCAATGGGTCGAACTCGGCGCATGTGACACTCGCCTGGAAGTCAGCAGGCGGGCTCTTAAACAGGTCAGAGAGTT
>JBNKEN010000379.1:0-5455 GCA_050288805.1 Pseudoalteromonas sp. | reverse complement strand
GGAAAGCGCGAATACAAAAATATCTGGAATATTTTTGAACGCCGTAGGCGACCCCGAAGGGGTGAGCGCAGGGAAAGCGCGAATACAAAAAAGCGCCCGTGAGGCGCCCTTTTTATTGGTCAAAACCTTAGAACGGCATTTTAAAGCCCGGCGGCATCTGCATGCCACCGGTGACCTTCGCCATTTTGGCCTGGCTTTCTTCGGCAACACGACGCACCGCATCGTTTACCGCGGCAGCCAGCAGATCTTCGATCATTTCCTTGTCGTCTTCCATCAGGCTTTCGTCGATTTCAACACGACGCACGTTGTGGCTGCCCAGCATGGTTACCTTAACCAGGCCGGCACCGGATTCACCCACCACTTCGAGGTTGGCGATTTCTTCCTGGGCTTTTTGCATGCGCTCTTGCATCATTTGCGCCTGCTTCATCATGTTACCCATTCCACCTTTAAACATAGTTATGCTCTCTCTCAAATACGACCTGGCGCCAAAGGTAAGGCCTGCCAGGCAAAATTACAATGCCTTTACGCTGTTTTCGTCCAGCGTGGCCGAAAATAATTGTGTAAATTGTGCGACGTTTTCATCGCTTTGCATCACCTCGATCGCCTGTTGCTGGCGATGGGCGTCGATTTTCTGCTGGATCAGGTACGGCGAATCGATCACCCCGGGGGCAAAATCAATCGCCAGCTCGACCGGGTAGCCATATATGTCGCTGAGCGCCCCGATAAGCTTTTGCCTCAGCATGGTGCTGTCGAGGTGCTTTTGCGACTCATCCACTTCCAACGACAGTTGCTGCCCGTCTTTACGGTATATGGAGTGCAGCGCAAACTGGCGCATTCTGCCGCCAAGACCCATGCGCTTTATCAGGTGCGCCCATTCGTCCTGCTGATGGGCAAATTTGATGCTGCTGATGGGGCTTTCAAAATCTTCCGGCACGTCCGGCTGGGCCGGTACGTTGTCCGCCTCCGGCACGGGCCTGCTCGGCGCTATTTGCTCAAGCAGCTCGGGCGCAAGGTGAGCGGGATCAGCCTTGTGTTTGTCGGCAAAGGCAACCTTGTCACGTTTCGGCCGCTCGGCAACGGATACCTCCCCCTGACTCGGCAGGGGTTCAGTCTTTTTTGCCGACGGCTCTCCCGACCCGGTAAATTGCCCGGTGCCGGAAATATTACGGTTTTGCAGGATCCGTTCGATGGCCGACTGGGCGCCTCGTTCAAGGGCAGCAAACTGCTGCGCCGGTGCCTGCGGCTCGGACGCTTCAGGCTTATCCTGGACTTCAAATGCATCGTCGCCCTGATATCCCTGTTGCTTCGCGCTCTCGAGAATATCGTTGAACTGCGCCGCAAGGTTGTCTTCATCAGGCAAATCAGCGTTATCCGGCGCTGCGACAGGTGCCGGTGTCTCGTGTCGTGGCGGCATGGCCTGGGCCGGCACTTCCGCCGCGACGGGCGGCTCAACGGGGTTCTGTGCTGCAATTGGCGCTGGCTCAGGCATTGCCTCCGGCGTCTGTTCCGGCCTTGTGTGAGCCGTCTCAGCACCGGCTGGAGTTGCAGGTTCTTCGACGGCGGCTTGTGGCGCAGGCGCTTGCACGCTTTGTTTTTGCAACAGACTGCGTAAACTCGGGCGCGCTTGCGGCGTTGCCGCCGGGCTCGCTACAGCCTGTCCGGGCTGTACCGGACGGAACGCCAACAGGCGCAGCATCAGCATTTCAAAGCCGCTGCGCGGGTCCGGCGCCCATTGTAAATCCCGCTTGCCGTTTAACAGCAACTGGTAATAAACCTGGATCTGCTGGGGATCCACCTCAGCGGCAACGTCTTGCGCGTACGCACAGTATTGCGGATTAAGCTCGGCCGCCGACGGAACCAGCTGAGTCAGCTGGATCAGATGGGCAAGCGCCAGCATGTCGTCAAGCAAGGCGGTGTAATTGGGATTACGCTGGGACAGTTCGGCCACCTTGGCCATCAGCGCCTCGCCGTCATGGCACAGTAAGGCGGCGAACAGGTGCTGGGCGTGTTGCACGTCCATCAAACCGAGCATTGTCTTGACCGCCTCTGCGGTGATATTGGCGGCGGTCTGCGCCACCGCCTGATCCGTCAGGCTCAGGGCATCGCGCATACTACCGTCGGCGGCACGGGCCAACGTCATCAGGGCCGGCGATTCGTACGCAATCCCTTCCTTGTCGAGGATACTGGCAAGCTGGTCGGCGATGGCCTGCTGCGGCAATGCATTCAGGTTAAACTGCAGGCAGCGCGACAAAATGGTGATCGGCAGTTTCTGCGGATCGGTGGTCGCGAGCAGGAACTTAACGTGCTCGGGCGGCTCCTCTAAGGTCTTGAGCAGCGCATTAAAGCTGTGTTTCGACAGCATATGCACTTCATCGATCAGGTAGACCTTGTATTTACCGCGGCTCGGCGCGTACTGAACGTTGTCGAGAATTTCCCGGGTATCTTCAACCTTAGTGCGCGATGCAGCGTCGATTTCAAGCAGGTCGATGTATTTACCGGCTTCGATATCGAGACAGGCCTGACACCGGCCACACGGATTGGCGGAAATGCCCTGCTCGCAGTTAAGACTTTTGGCAAAAATGCGGGCGATGGTGGTCTTCCCCACACCGCGAGTACCGGTGAACAAATAGGCGTGGTGTAACCTTTGCTCGTTGAGCGCGTTTACCAGGGCCTGCTTGACATGGGTCTGCCCCACCAATTCGTGAAAGGTTTGCGGACGCCATTTTCTTGCCAGGACCTGATAACTCATGCTTTATTCGCCTTCAAACTCGACCAGTTTCAACACTTCAATGCCTTGTGCAACAACCCGCTGCTCACCGCCCAGTTCCGGCAGGGAAACAACAAAGGCCGCATCGGTGGCATGGCCGCCGAGACGAGTCACCAGTTTTGCGGTGGCTTCGATGGTGCCACCGGTCGCCAGCAGGTCGTCGACCAGCAAGACCTTGTCGCCAGGGACGATGGCGTCGGAATGCAGTTCTAACGTGTCTTCGCCGTATTCAAGCTGATAGCTCTGGCTGATCACTTCACGAGGCAGTTTGCCCGGTTTACGAACCGGAATAAACGGGATATTCAGGGCATAGGCCAGCGGCGCACCAAAGATGAAACCACGTGATTCTGTACCTATGATTTTGCTAAAGCCATGGTCCTGATAGGCCTTCACAAAGGTATCAATCACGGCGCGGAAGGCCTTGGGATCGGCCATCAGGGATGTGACATCCCGGAACATGATCCCCGGCTTAGGGTAATCCGCGATGGTAGAAATGCTTTGCTTGATATAAGCGATATCTTCTGGCGTCATAATTATTCTTAACAACTAATAGTATTTAATGAAACACCACATTATAACAAGATTGCCGCGGCTGTGAACCGCATTGTGTCCTGCTCTTCCCTCCCCTTGGTTCGAACATCGCCAAATTGCGGGCATAAAAAAAGCCACTCAGGTGGCCTTTTGGAATTCATAACGACTTAGGCAGCCAGTGAGGTTGCCCAGCCCAGAATCGCATTCAAACAACCGATACCGGCGAATACCGCGATAAAGGCAACGAAGTATTTGAAGTTGAACGGGTCTTTAAATTCACCTTGGTGCGCCATCTGAATTACCTCTTTATTAAGCACGAAAAAAACGGCGCTCATAATAATCGATAGCTGGCGAACAATAAAGCATCCGTTTTACTTTTTCGTCACCAGGATCCGGCGCTCGGCCAGCGAAGTGACCGTGGCTCTCGCCCCCTGCTCCAGCTGTTCGGCGGAAAACTGCGGAAGATGCGTTGAAAGCACCTTCACCAGCGCATTCAAGGTAATTCCCGGCGACGATTGAATAGTCTGTAACATCAACGCCGTCATGGCATTCACCGCCAAAAACTGCACCTCTTTGTCCGCATCCTGGTAGACCACGATAAAATGCTGCCCCTCGCCGCTTGCTTCCTCGGGGCGATAATCGGGGCTTATTTGCTGCACCGGGTAGCGGTAACCGACCAGGCTTGCCGTGTTGCTGAACTGCAAACCGGCTTCGCCACATTCGCCCTGTTCAAGCGGCCGCTCGTCGTCTTCGGCAAACCGCGTCGCGACGTCCAGTTCAAGCCATTCATAGTGGGCAAGCTCCAACATAAACGGCGGATCCGTCGCCAGCGGCTCATAGCCGGTAGCCAGGTATTCGAGAAACTCTTGCGATATTTCCAGGAAATACGGCGAATTAGCCTGGTGTTCGGCAAAAAAGCGACGCACCAATGCAAGCCAGGCTTCTTCGTGGTAAAGGGATTTCAGGACCGGAAACGCGCTGGCTAAAAAGCCCTCGATGTTGTTGAAAAACAGTCCGCGATAAATCGCCATCCGCCTGTCTTCAATATCATTCGGACACGGATTACTTTCCGGGTCACGAATATGCGCCATAAAGGCATGTTGAATATCGGAAAAACTCATCTCAGGCTCGCTTTATTTCCCGTTGCGCCCGCTGTTGCAGATGGTGGATATGGTTCACTTCCTCCATCAGCTCAGCCAGGGGCGGAATATTGAAATCGCGTTCAAGCAAGGTAGGAAAAACGCCGTGATGACGATACGCGGTTTCCAGCAGCCGCCACACGGGATCGATGACGTCGCTACCGTGGGTGTCGACGATAAGGTCCTTCGCTTCGTTATAATGCCCGGCCACATGACCGTAGGCGATGCGCTCGCTCGGTAAGGCGCAGAGAAATTCTTCAGCGTCATAGCGGTGATTCACCGCATTGACATAAATATTGTTCACATCCAGCAGCAACCGACAGTCGGCTTCTTCAAGGACCAGGTTGATAAATTCCAGCTCACTCATCTGCTGTCCGGGAGCGGCATAATAAGAAACGTTTTCAATCGCGATGGGCTGTTCAAGAATATCTTGTACCATACGAATACGCGCCGCCACATGGCGAGCCGCATCTTCGGTAAAGGGGATCGGCATCAAATCGTACATGTGTCCGCTGCCGGAGCAATAACTCAGGTGCTCACTGTAGAGCTTGATCTTGTGACGGCGGAAGAATGCCTTCAGGTCTTTGACGAACTCAACATCAAGGGGATCGGGCGAGCCCAACGACAATGACAGGCCGTGGCAAATAAAGTTGTGCTTTTCGGTCAGCTCAAGAAAACGTTCACCGAATTTCCCACCCAGGCGCATCCAGTTCTCCGGCGCCACTTCTAAAAACGCGACTTCAGGAGGTACCCCTTGCTCAAACTCATCGAGCATTTCTCTTCTAAGGCCGAGTCCGACCTGGCCGAAGTTATCGCTATTCGATGCCATACCGCTTATTCCTGTAAGTGAAAAAGGCCGACGGGCGGCCTTTTATGTTTATCACCAAGCCAGAAGTAGTTATCAGTGAGCGCCGCCGCACTGACCTTCTTTCTTAGCCTTACCTTCGCCACATTTTCCTTCTTTAGCAGCTTTCTTAGCGGCCTTCTCGGCTTTTTTCTCTTCGCCGCACTTACCTTC
>JBNKEN010000378.1:0-9176 GCA_050288805.1 Pseudoalteromonas sp. | reverse complement strand
GGTTTGGCCACAGCCGTGTCGTTGTCGGAGATGCTGATGGTCATTTGGGTGTTGCCGGCAAGGTTGGCGCCGGTGAGCATCAGGTTAAAGCTTTTACTGCCGTCGACCTCGCTGTTGTCGATGACCGGAATGGAAATCTGTTTTGCTGTTTCGCCGCTCAAGAACACCAGTTGGCCGATAGTTTGTTCATAATGAGTACCGGCAACGGCGCTGCCGTCTTGGGTGTAATAGTCGACCACCAGTTCGCCGCTCGTACTGCCTTCGCGCTGCACGGTAACGGTTACGCTGCCGTTGTTTTCCGCCACGGTTTTACTGGTTGCGTCAAACCCCGCCAGGCCGACATCGGCCTCCAGCGAGCTGAGCCGGATTTGAATGGGATCAGATGCGACGGTAAGGCTCTGCGGATAGCGCAGGCCCACTTCCAGAGTTTCAGTGCTCTCGCCGGTTTCGTCGTCGATAATCGGTAGGGTGACCGACTTTTTAGTTTCGTCGGCAGCGAATTCGACGCGCCGGATGGTGATTTGATAATCCGAATCGGCGGTGGCGGTGCCCGCTTTGGTATAGAATTCCACGCTGACCGGCTGTGTGGTATCGCCGTCGCGCTCAAGGATAAAGGTCATATCCCCGTCTTCCTCGGCATGGGTGACGGTACCGTTATGGGAAGTGATGGAAACGGTGCCGTAGATGGGCATATCACCAAACATATAGGCGTTATCGACAACAAATTTTTCCTTGGCAACTGCCATGCGTTCCCTGAGGAACCGTGCATTATCTGCTTCGTCAGCAACGCCACAGGTTTCACCGTTAACTTCAATATCGGGGGATGAGTAAAAGGTATGGCGGCCATTATTGGACAAAGATGTATTCATAATCGTGCCGTGACCCGCACATTGCCAGCCGTAGCTGTAATTTGTCAGAGGGGAGCTGGCATTAGATTTGTCGTGTTCCATCCCATCGTTATGACCCCATTCATGGGAGGCTAATGATGGATGCAGACAACCACTACCATATTCCAGAACACTATAAGGCCCATCAATGGTTCCTAACCCGCAAACCTGGCCATTGCTTCTGACTCTGACGCTGCTGGTGTAATCCGCTTTAAAATCATTGCGTACTTGGGAAAAAAAAGGATCACTGATACTGTTGTGGTAAAACTCTTCAATAGATAAACCTTGATTATCTGGTTTATCTAATTCTTGCACGACAACTATTCTTCGACGCAAATTAATGCCGTTATTTTCCAATGCGGAGTTGGCAAAGCCGACCTGCTCTTCGATATAGCTTTGTAGCGCTTCTCTATTAAGCACATCCATCATTTCGGGCGTATAGAAAACCGCGATATCCACATAACGCATGGTATCGACAGACGTGGCAGCAATGGCGTTGACCGCTTTTGAATGAGTGCTAGCACCGTTGATTAGCGCATGGGACGCATATTGGCCGTAGCGAATATGGTTGCCCGTATCGTTTGAAGCTAGGGTTGTGGCATTAGACAGAGTGCTTGAGGCTAGGAGGATAGAGGCAATCAATAACCGTTCAGTTGGCTTACAATTCCTCAAAAAACGGCCTTTTTGGTAAAAACATCCCTGCATTTAGCTCTCCTTGCAGCCTTAATTATTAACGCTAGCTTAACAGGGTGCTATTAAACTATTATTTCCATTGTTTAAAAATAAGACAAAAATATCATTTCCATTTATGGGAACTTTCAGCAGGAAATGTTGTTTAATTAATCAGTTTGTTACCTCGAGGCATTGGATAGCGATGTTTTTGTATTTTATCTGGCCCAGGAGGTCTCTGCTGATCGAGGCGAAGGTTTGCCATGAGGGTAAAGTGAAGGGAGCAGTATAAAAGGGCGCGGGGTTTGGCCCGGCGCCCTTGTCGGCGAGTAACTTACTTAAGGTCGAAACGGTCCAGGGTCATTACCTTGGTCCAGGCCTTGACGAAGTCGTTAACAAACTTCTCTTTCGCGTCATTCGAGGCGTAGACTTCGGCCACGGCGCGGAGCTCAGAGTTGGAACCGAAGATCAGATCCACCGGTGTGGCGGTCCACTTCATCTTGCCCGAACTGCGGTCGTTGCCTTGGTAGATGCCGTCCCGGGGCGTTTTTTCCCATTTGGTCGACATATCCAGCAGGTTGACGAAGAAGTCGTTGCTCAGCGTGCCCGGTTTTTGCGTAAACACACCGTTCTTGCTGCCGTCGCTGTTGGCGTCCAGTACGCGCATACCGCCGATCAGCACCGTCATTTCGGGTACCGTGAGGCCCAGCTTGTTGGCCTTGTCGACCATCATTTCCGTCGGGCCCATGTAGCTGTCGGTGCTGTAGTAGTTGCGGAACGCATCGGCCTTAGGCTCCAGGTAGGAGAACGACAATACGTCGGTTTGCTCCTGCGTCGCATCGACACGGCCCGGAACGAAGGCTACGTCAACCTTGTGACCGGCCTGCTTGGCCGCGCTTTCAATGGCGGCTGCGCCACCGAGTACGATAACGTCGGCAAGGGAAACCTTGGTCTTGCCTGACTTCTTGTTGAAGTTCGTTTGCACCGATTCCAGTTTCGCCAGCGTCGCCTTCAGTTCGCTCGGGTTGTTGACCGCCCAGTTGATCTGCGGCTCCAGACGTACCCGCGCGCCGTTGGCGCCGCCGCGCATGTCGGTGACACGGTGGCTCGAGGCAGAGGCCCAGGCAGCCCTGATCAGCTCCGGAACGGTCAGGCCGGTATCCAGGATTTGCTCCTTCAGCTTGGCGATATCGCGCTTGCCTATCAGCTTATGCTTGAATTCAGGCAGCGGATCTTGCCACAGCAGGGTTTCTTGCGGCACTTCCGAGCCCACATAGCGGGCGCGTGGACCCATGTCGCGGTGAGTCAGCTTGAACCAGGCCTTGGCGAACGCCAGTTCATACAGCGACGGATCCTTGCGGAAGCTTTCGACTATGGCCCTGAACTTAGGATCTTTTTTCAGCGCGATGTCGGTGGTGAACATCATCGGCGGGTTGCGTTTGCCTTTGACGTGGGCATCCGGCACCAGATTTGCCGCCGAGTCCGTATCGGGCTTCCACTGGATTGCACCGGCCGGGCTCGTGGTCTGCACCCAGTTGAAGGTCATCAGGTTGTCCAGGTAGTTGCTTGACCACTGGGTCGGCGACACGCTCCAGGCGCCCTCGAAGCCGCTGGTCATGGCGTCTTCAGCATTGCCCTTGCCGCATTTGTTTTTCCAGCCCATGCCCTGTTGTTCGATACCGGCCGCGGCCGGTTCTTTATCTAAACATTCGGCCTTCTTGGCGCCGTGGGCCTTACCGAAGGTGTGACCACCGGCGATCAGGGCTACGATCTCCTCGTCGTTCATCGCCATGCGACCGAACGACATGCGAATGTCTTCGGCGGCCAACAGCGGATCGGGCTTACCGTGCGGACCCTGCGGGTTGACGTAGATCAGACCCATTTCAACCGCGGCCAGCGGGCCCTTAAGTTTGCCTTTGTTGTCGCGACGCTGGTCGGTCAGCATGGCGCTTTCCGGGCCCCAGTAAACCAGATCCGGTTCCCAGTCGTCGCTGCGGCCACCGGCAAAACCGAAGGTTTTAAAGCCCATGGATTCAAGCGCGACGTTGCCGGCCAGTACCATCAGGTCTGCCCAAGACAGGGCGCGGCCGTATTTTTGTTTAACCGGCCACAACAGTCGGCGAGCCTTATCGAGATTGGCGTTATCGGGCCAGCTGTTCAGCGGATCGAAACGTTGCTGCCCGCCTGCGGCACCGCCGCGGCCGTCATGCACCCGGTAAACCCCGGCACTGTGCCAGGCCATGCGGATCATAAAGGGGCCATAGTTGCCCCAGTCGGCCGGCCACCAGTCCTGTGAGGTTTTCAAGACGGTTTCAATGTCTTGTTTCACCTGTTTCAGATCCAGGGTTTGGAATTCTTTTACGTAGTCAAAATCGGCGCCATAGGGGTTGGATTCCGGGGTGTGTTGGCGCAGCGGGCTGAGGTTCAGTTGCTCCGGCCACCAAAACTGATTGGTTTTCGACATATTGCCTGCAACAGCCTGCGCAGACGATGCCATAAGCGCCACAGAAACGGCAACAGCGCTGAGTAGGGGGGTAGATTTTTTAAACATTATAGATTGCCTCTTTTTCCGTTAGAGAAACATTTACGACAACAAAAATCATAGGCAGCTTCTGGAGAAACGGTTATTAAATTAAACAGATTGCACCGTTCGGAAATATCTATTACCCATAACGGAAACGTCTGCGTGCGAGCGGCAGACCGCTATCCGGAGCGCGTTTTTTGCCTAAGCCCGGGGCCGGAAAGACCGCTGATTGCTGCAAAATGCCACGCGTTAAGAGGCGAGAGTTTTCCGTTTTCCTAACTCAATTGATAATTATTATCATTTGCATTGATCTTTTTTAGGGCCAGATTTATACTCGCCGCCGCATTCATTTAAAACGGAGATTCAGCAATCATGGCGTCGGCTAAAAACAATAATGCAATCCAGTTATCTTTAGGGGCACAGGCTATCGCAGCGGCGTTGGCGATCGGTGTGCCTTCTGCCCATGCGGCCGAGGAGCAGGCCCGGTGCGATAAGCAAGGTACACAGGCGTGTGCCGAAAAGGCGGATGAGTCCATCGAGCTTATTCGCGTGCACGGCGTCAGGCATTCGGTTTATCGCTACGACAAGTCGGGTGACATGCGCCGGGTTGCCGATATCGTGGATACGCCGCAGACCATCACCGTACTGACCCAAGACCAGATCCAGGAATCAGGTAAAACAGACCTGCAGGAAATTCTGGCGGCGCAATCCGGCGTAACCCTGGGGACCGGAGAGAACGGCAACGCCTTCGGCGATCGCTATATCATTCGCGGTCACGAGGCGCGCAGCGACGTGTTTGTCGACGGTCTGCGCGATCCGGGCATGACCACGCGGGAAAGCTTTGCCACCGAGCGCGTCGAGATCACCAAGGGCCCGAGTTCCACCTTTGCCGGGCGCGGTTCTTCGGGCGGTGCGGTGAACAGCATCACGAAAAAGGCGTCTACCTCGTACGATTTCGGTCGTATCGACGCCAGTGTCGGCAGCGACGACTATCATCGCCTGACGCTGGATTACAATATGCCGCTCGGTGAGAACGGTGCGCTGCGCATCAACGCCCTGACTGCGGAAGAAACCAAGCCGGGTCGTGACGGCATCGAGCGTGAGCGCAACGGGGTACAGCTTTCCGGCGTGCTGGATGCGTCGGATGATCTGTCGTTTATCGCCGATCTCTATTATCTGGACGCCGAAGACGTGCCTGACCTCGGCAGCTATTTCGATCGCACCACCAGGAAGCCTGCCAGGGACATTCCCGTGTACGCCCAAGATTCCGATTTCCTCGATTCGGACGTCACCACCTTTACCCTGCGCACCGACTACCGTATTGACGATGCATTGCGTCTCTATAACGCAACCCGGATCGGAAAAACCGAGAACGGCTACATCACCACCGGGTTACGCGGCACCAGCCGGGATGCCTCGGATCCGGTGGCGCCGAACGCGGCGACCATGACATTGAGCACGCATCAGGGCTGGCAGGAGGTCGACTACTTTACCACCCAGTTCAACCTGTTCTGGAATACCCTGCTATGGGGCCGTGAGCACAAACTGGTGTTCGGCCTGGAATACACCGACGAGTCGGTCGACAACGGCGTTTATGATATCGCCTACGGCAATGAGGCCAACTGCCAGGTGGCGGGGCGCCGCGGCGTTTCCGGTGCCTACTGTATTCTCGACGGCGACGGCAATGCGCTGAACAACATTTCCGGCCTGACGGGTCGCAGCTACGGCAAGGGCAACCCGGATGCGCGCTTCGATATCGAAACCGTTTCCGCCTACATGATGGATACATTGGAGCTGAGCGAGCGCTGGGATCTCTTCTTCGGCCTGCGCCAGGACAGCTTCGACTACAGCAACGACACCACGGGTCGCAGCGGCGCTCAGCTCTACGAATATTCCGACGACATCTACAACGGGCATCTCGGCCTGGTTTACGAGGTATCGGAAGACGCCAATGTGTACGCCACCTACAGCACCGCCACCAATATCAACGGCGGCGAATCCGACCTCGGCGCCAACTGCGGCTACGGCGGTATCTGCGGCACCCCGGAACAGGCGGTGAAAGCCGATCCGGAGGTGGTGAAGAACCTGGAGCTGGGCACCAAGTGGATGCTGTTCGACGACAAGCTGATGGCGACGGCGGCGCTGTTCCAGATCACCAAAAGCGACGTGATGGAAAGCGTGGGCGATGCCTATTCGACCCTGGGCACCCTGAACACGGGAGAGAACCGCATCAAGGGCATAGAGATCGGGCTGGTGGGCGATATCACCGACACGCTCAGCGTGCAGTTTTCCTACGCCGATATGGATTCCGAGGTGCTCGACTCGGTCAACGAGGACAACATAGGCCTGGCGCTCAGCAACTTTGCCGACAGAAGCCTGTACCTGCAACTGCGTTACCAACCGAGCGAAAGTTTTGCCTTCGGCGGCGACTATTCATACCAAAGCGAAATGTACGGCGGTCAGCCCGACACCGCGGCGGGCTACGATCACGGCGCCGAGCAATACAGCATAGTGGTGCCCAGCTACGAGGTGGTGAACCTGTTCGCCAACTATTACGCCACGGAGAAGCTGAGTTTCCGCGCCAATATCGGCAACCTGTTCGACAAAGAGTACTGGACGGCGGCCTATCGCTCGGGTTCGTTCATGTATCTCGGTGACGGACGCAGTTTCCGCCTCACCATGAACTATGAGTTCTGATAGGGAGGTTATTGAAAATGGTTGTTATTGAAAACATCTTGTCGGCACGGGAAGTGGCGCATTTTCGCCAGGTACTGGCGCAGGCCCCGTGGGGCGACGGAACGAAAACCGCGATGGGCATGGCGGCAGCGGTGAAAAATAACAACCAGGCGGATGCCGGGGACGAGCGGGTGCTCGCCCTCGCCAACCGGCTGCTGGCGCGGATGGGACAGACCCCGGCCCTGGTTTCCGCCGCCCTGCCGCAGCGGATTTTTCCGCCCTGTTTCAATCGTTACGGCGAGTCGGAGGAATACGGTTACCACGTCGATGCGGCGATCATGCGGATCCCGGGCACGCCGGACGTGCTGCGCAGCGACATGTCGATGACGCTGTTTCTCAGCGAACCCGACGAATACCAGGGCGGTGAGCTGGTGATCGCCACCGAGTTCGGCGAACAGCGGATCAAACTGGCGGCGGGCAGTGCGGTGGTGTATCCGTCGAGTAGTTTACACAAGGTAACGGCGGTGACGCGCGGCCAGCGCATAGCGGCCATCACCTGGATGCAAAGCATGGTGAGCGACGGCGAAATGCGCAAAACCCTGCACCAGCTCGATAAGGCTATTCAGGGGTTACTGGCGGAAGACAAGGCCGGGCGGGCGCAGCTGGATCGGCTGCACAACGTGTACCATAACCTGGTGCGCCAGTTTTCGTCGGTCTGAGCCGGTTTTAACCCCGTGCGCAGGCCGTCCGGTTTTGATGACCGGGCGGCTTGCTTTTTACTGGGAAAGAAAGTCTTCGAAAAACCAGGCCGCGAGATCGTGACGGCCGCCGACACCGGCCTTCTGGTAAATGGTGGAGGCCTGCTGGCGAATGGTTTTTTCCTTGGTGTCCCTGACCTCACCGATTTCCTTAAAACTTAACCCCTTTAGCAGCAGCAGGGCGATTTCCTGCTCCCCCTTGGTCAGCTGCCACTGGATAAACTGGCGATGTATGGTCTCACCGTACTGCTGACGCGCCTTTTGCATCTCGTCGGTAATATTGGCGAGCGCCAGCTTGGATTCGGACAGCTGTTGTTTCACCTTCAACAGGTCCTTGCGCTTGCGGTGGTTTTCCCAAATAAGGAAAATCCCCATCAGACCCGACATCAGCACGATGGCGGATTCCTCCAGGATATGCCACAGCGGCACGCCCAAATCGACATCGGTTACCACGTCGATCATGTTCAGAAAGGTGATGGTGAAAAGCAGCAGTATCAGTAATTTATTCTTCATAATCAGCTTGTTATCTTTTCAATAGACATATGTACCAAGGCCCTGAAAACGCCCTAATGTCCAATGATTTGAGACCTTTTGGAACGCTATTATCGCCCGAGTTATTGTTTTCGGCACGGCTAAAAGGTTACCACAATGAAATTTCGATTACCGTTTTTGTTGCTTTTTATGGTCTGTGGACATGCCGCCATGGCGGCCCAGACGCTTCCCCTTACGGCGCTCAAGGAATTGCAAACGGCGTATGCCGAGGTGGAAAAATCCGACGTTTATGCCGGGGCGCCTGTGCCGGCTCGGGTGAGCTATCCCACCGGGCGGGAATACCAGTTCCGCCTGCCGTTTACCATTCAGGGCCTGAACTACCTGGTTGTTGACGGCAGTTATGTCGGCAAGGGGCAGAAAATAGCCCTGCTGCAGGGGCGCGAAGTTCACCATTACCTCGACGAATTCGACGCCGCCAAGGCGCTTTTTACCTTGGCGAAAAAGCAGTTTGAAGACAGCGACGCCTATAAACGTAACGGGGTCGTGTTGCCCGAATCCTGGTACGCCATCGCCGAGCGCTATTACGCCGCCAAGCTGAAGGTCGAACACTTTGCCCATACCGCCGAACTGTTGTTGGTCGAGGGTGAAAACATCTACCTGCGCGCCCCCGACGCCGGGTTTCTGATGGACTATTCCCGTGACGGTCAGGAAGCCCTGAACGCCGAGGCGCACTTTGCCAGCCTGATCCCCGCCGATGAAATACGTCTTACCGGCAAACTCAGCGATTCGCAGCTCGAGGGCCTGAGCGGGTTCGAGGTGGCGCCCGGCTGTTCGGTCTCGTTCGACTACAGCGAAGAGCGAGGCCAAAGTTTTTGGCGCAATGTCTGGTCGGCGCCGCTCGCTCCGGATTGCAAGCTGGTGCTGGGCCAGCAGTTAAGCGTCACGCCCAAGTATCGTCGAGCGCTGCAGGCGGTGCCGAAAAGCGCCCTGTTTCAGCTTGATAACAAACACTATGTGGCGGTGAAGAGTGACGATGCCCTGGTCGTTACCGAGGTCGAACCGCAGGTAACGTCGGCGAACAAGGTTTTCCTGGCGGTGCAGCCCTTGCTCGAGGGGCAATCCGTGCTTAGCCGCTCGGTCAGTGCCGTGCAGGGGATCCTGATGGCACTC
>JBNKEN010000377.1:0-1735 GCA_050288805.1 Pseudoalteromonas sp. | reverse complement strand
GGCGAGCTGCGTTTGACGCGAGGTTTCGGATTCATAACGGGTAAACTTGTTTTCTTGTGTGGCAGATTATATCAGCTTCGAATGCCGGTAATAAAACCGGATCACAAATAAAAAGGGCACCAAGTGGTGCCCTTTAAACCGAAACAATGGATTTTAGCCTAGTTTGGCCAAAATCCCGTTAAAGGTTGCGCTTGGACGCATGGCTGCGAACGCCAGATCGTCATTTGGCTGGTAGTATCCACCGATGTTCATGGCAACGCCTTGTGCGCTGTTCAGCTCGGCAACAATGGCTTCTTCATTCGCCGCCATTTGCTCCGCAACCTCGGTGAACTGGGCTTTAAGTGCTGCATCGTCGTTTTGCGTCGCAAGCTGTTGCGCCCAGTACATGGCGAGGTAGAAGTGGCTACCGCGGTTGTCGAGCTCGTTAACCTTACGTGACGGTGATTTGTTCTCGTCAAGGAAGGTTGCGGTTGCTGCGTCCAGTGTATCGGCCAGAACTTTGGCCTTGGCATTACCCGTGGTGGCGCTCAAATGCTCCAGTGAAGCAGCAAGGGCCAGGAACTCGCCGAGTGAATCCCAGCGCAGGTGGTTTTCTTTTTCAAACTGCTGAACGTGCTTAGGCGCAGAACCGCCGGCACCCGTTTCAAAGAGGCCGCCACCGTTCATCAACGGAACGATAGACAACATCTTTGCGCTCGTGCCGAGCTCAAGAATAGGGAACAGATCCGTCAGGTAGTCACGCAGTACGTTACCGGTGACAGAGATGGTGTCTTTGCCCTCTTTAATGCGCGCCAGTGAGAAATTAGTGGCGTCGACCGGCGACATGATATGGATTTCAAGACCGCTGGTGTCATGCGTTGGCAGGTAGGCATTAACTTTTTTGATAAGTTCCGCATCGTGGGCGCGGTTTTCATCAAGCCAGAAAACGGCTGGCGTGCTGGTTGCACGAGCACGGTTAACTGCCAGCTTAACCCAATCCTGGATAGGTGCGTCTTTCACCTGACACATACGCCAGATATCGCCTTTTTCAACGTCGTGCTGGATAAGTACGTTGCCTTCGCTGTCTACAACGCGAACAATGCCGGCGGCTTTGACTTCGAAGGTTTTGTCGTGAGAACCGTACTCTTCCGCTTTTTGCGCCATCAGACCTACGTTAGGTACGCTGCCCATGGTTGTTGGATCGAAGGCACCATTTTCTTTACAGAAATTGATTGTTGCGTCATAAACGCCGGCATAGCAGCGATCAGGAATAACGAAACTGGTGTCCTGAAGTTGACCGTCTGCATTCCACATTTGACCGCTTGAACGAATCGCAGCAGGCATAGACGCATCGATGATCACATCGCTTGGAACATGCAGGTTGGTGATGCCGCGATCCGAATCAACCATGGCGATCGCCGGGCTGGTTGCATAAACGGCCTGGATGTCGGCTTCAATTTCCGCGCGCTTGGCTTCGTCAAGAGTCTGGATTTTAGCATAAACATCGCCGAGGCCGTTGTTTACGTCTACACCCAGCTCTTCGAACAGCGCACCGTGTTTGGCAAACACGTCACGGTAGAATACCTTCACCGCATGACCGAAGATGATAGGGTCTGATACCTTCATCATGGTCGCTTTCATGTGCAAAGAGAACAGCACGCCTTGCTCTTTGGCCGCATCGATCTCACGCGCCAGGAAAGCTTGCAGCTTGTTGACGTTCATGACGGAACCGTCGATGACCTCATCGGCCAGCAGC
>JBNKEN010000376.1:0-6905 GCA_050288805.1 Pseudoalteromonas sp. | reverse complement strand
CCACATCGGTTACCAGCTCGCCTAAATTGCCGGTCGCAATTTCGATTGCCGCCAACGTCTTGGTTTTCGCTTCACCGTCGTCGAGTAACGCCAAATTTGCCACGTTGAGATTGATCAGCCCGCACAGGTGTTTAAGGTCGTGACTTGCTTCACATATAAAGCGCGCCTTTTCCTGGTGCAAGGCCAGCGCTTCTCGTTGTTTTTTATCCAGTTGGGCCGTACGCTCGACAACAAGTCGTTCAAGCTCTTGGGCATATCTTTGCTGATTGTGATTACGCTGCTCCGCCAGCGCTAATCGAATTTGTTGATGCCTGCCCCGGAACAGAAACAACAACCAAACCACAAAAATGGTCATCGCCAGATAGCCCGCCATGGCAAGTGTGCTGCGCCACCAGGGAGGGAGAATATCCATTTTCAAAAATATGGGAGCTGTGTATTCGCCGTCATAGGTTTTAGCCTTTACCTCCAGACGATATTTGCCCGGTGCGAGATGAGAGAAAAAGAGCTGGGTGTTGTCGGTTACATTCCATCCCGCCGTTTCCGTATCCGATTGCATCAGGCGATATAAAAATTGGCTTTTTTCGCCAAGCGGCACTGGCCCCAGGGCATACCTGATCGTCAGGTAAGAAGGTGCAATAAACGATAGCTCACCATTTTCAGGTTCAACATTTTCCTGTTCGGCCTGAATGTTCACCCAATTCAAGCGCCCATGTGATAATTCAGGTATTTTAGGATCACCGTGAAGTACGCTTATCCCCTCGCGTCCTGAGGCATAAAAGGAACCATTAATCACGCCACACCCAAATTGCTCGAATTCCCGAAATCCGATTCCGTCGGCGCGTGTCAGTATCTTGTGCAACCGAAGGCTTTGATCATATACGGCCAATCCATTGTTAGTGGCGATCAATGTATTACCCTGCGGCGGCTGACGGCCACATAGTGCGGTTTTACTCAACAGCTTGGCGCTATCAGGCAATGGTCGTAAAGACCAGTTTTCCGGTGTTTTTTCCAGTCTGACCGCGCCTTGCTCCACGGTCATCACCAGCATTCCCCCGTCTATGGGTTCGATGTCCAGCACGATATCTTCGCCAAGCAGCGAGTTCCAAGACGTTGGTAACACCTTGTCCTTCACAAAAGGCGCAACAAGTAGGCCCGCGTCCTGCGAAGCTATTAGCAAGGAGCCATTCAGATACTGCATCCGGAATGTAAAATCCACCGGCAACGCAACGCTTTCAACCACCCTGAACTTATCCCCTTCCCTGATCGCGCGCAGCAAGCTACCGTTGTATAGCAATAGACGGGTTTGATCATCGACATCGAGCAAATCGATTAGAAGTTTCTTGGGGTAGTCCAGCTCCACAAATTCATCTTCCAACCTGCGCCAGCCCTGTTCCGTCACGCGCAAGGTCCCCGACTGGTAGGAACTTAGATACGCCATACCATGACGCTGAATAAAATGTGTCGGATGAAATGTTGTCGGGTAAGGATATCGGTTTACCTCTGACAAAGAGCCCACATTTTCATTCAATACGATGAGCTCCTTATCACCAGCCACGGCTAATCCTTGCTTATCCCCAACAAGCAAGGGGGCCACTCCCAAAATACGTTGTCCCAAGGGAGGCTCATCCGCCACATAACTTGCAACGGCGTAAAAATAAGCAGAAATACGAAAAATACCGTCAAAGGTCCCCAAAATGAGATTACCATCCGGAGTGAAAAACCATTGAGTAATGCGCTTAAAGCGGGAAAACGGGTTACTCGCTCCTTGGGTACGCACGAGTGTAGTTGTTTTGCTGACATCGTCGTAAATGAACAGCCCTCTGTCCGTTGCCGCATACAGCCTCTCTTGGTGGAATGCGATGCTATCCACGCTCGCCGGCGTACCGTTTTCATCGCTAAACAAAATCCGAACACAGTGTTCAAAATTACACTTCAACACACCGCTGTTACGAGTCGTAACCCATAGTTCATTCTCGTTACGCACCGTAAAGGTCCATCCCGATTCCCCTTGCGCCTTTTTATAAGCATAGGGGGTCGATTCATTTGTGTTTAAATCATACAAAACAAATGAATCGGCCAGCTCCAATACCAGCCGCGAATCGGTTGCCTTCATCCGGTTTATCTCTTCTTCGAAGCGCGGGATCTTTTTAAATACCCCGGTTTTCGATTCCATCAACCAAAGCGTCTTATCGACGATAAAAGCGAGTTTGTTTTCGCCAAGATATTGAAGATTGTTGATAGATGTAAAAGGACCCAGCTGTGAGCCGTATTGAGTTATCGTGAGGCTACGAGTGTCGACCCTGTCTAGCCCCCGAGTTGACGCCACCCACAAGTGACCTTCACCATCGACGGCCAGGCTGTTTATCACCCCTCCGGAAAGGCCTGCCTGACCTTCTGGTTTTAGGAGCAACGTCTGATTGGCATCGAGCAGATTTAGCCCTTCCTTGGTGCCTACCCATAGCCTGTTATAGCCGTCATAAGCCAACGCCATCACTGAATTTTGCGACAACCCCTGTTCATCGGTAAAGAGGCTTACAGCCGTACTTAACACCTGGGACGGGGTATAATGGAGGGGTTCATTTGCTTTTACATCAGCGAAACTCACCGTCAGCCCGCTTAGCAGGCCAATAAATACGCGAGCAAAATCGTTTGTAAACTTTGGTAACGACATGATGAAAACAGGGTTATTGAGGATGTTCGACTCATTCTATCGCCCCTCACCCGGTATGGCTTGTGATTTCCCCTTACAGGACCAATAATTAACCCGCCTGATTGGAATCAAGTCTGTCGGCATGGCACTTATTGAGCCACCACCGAGTCAAATCGCTTCCGGTCATGGGTCTGGCGCAATAGAAGCCCTGAGCCACCGGACAGCCGTGTTCAACCAAATACTGCCAATCCTCTTGTTGCTCTATGCCCTCAGCCACCAGCTGCAACCCCATTTTTTTGCACATCGCCAAGGTGCTGTCGAAAATCACCTGGAGGTGAGGTTTGCCTGCAATACCGTCGATCAGACAGCGATCCATTTTAAGCTCCGTAAAGGGGATTTCGGCCAACTGCCTGACCGACGAATACCCAGTGCCGTAATCGTCGATAGAAAGCCCGCAACCGATCAAACGCAGGCGCGCCAGTATCACCAACGCCTTACCTATATCCTTGATCACCGATGTTTCAGTGACTTCCAGCACCATCGACTTAGGGTCAACTTTGTGGCCTTGGAAGAGTGCCAATAATCTCTCGGCAAATTCACCGTTGTCAAAGGATACCGCTGAAAGGTTGACCGACATCTTTGGCTTGAGCCCTATTTCCTGCCAGCAAGCAGCCTGATCCAAGGTCTGTCGGATCACCTCGTAGGTCAACTCGTCGATTAACCCGTTTTTTTCACACAAGGGGATAAAGTCGTTCGGATAGATCAAAGACCCGTCCTGACGCTTCAAGCGGACCAGCACCTCAACCCCCTCCAGTTCATCTTTGCTTAAGTCAATTTTAGGCTGAAAGTGTAATACCACGCCCGGCTTTTCGGCACTCAGGATGCTCACAAGTTCAGTAACGGACACGGGATACATAGTGGATTTTTGTTGGAATTGCAGCTGTTCCCGCAGCGCACAATACTTATTCAACAACAGTTCAAAACGTGAAGGTTCCATGGGTTTTTGTAAGGCACCGAGCACCCATAATCCCTGGCTTTTAGCCATCAGTTCTACGGCAGAAATCAGGCTGAGTTCACGCCCGCTGACGATAATCAACGCAGAATTGTGAGGTCCTTGGCTGAGCCGACTGATAAGTTCAACACCGTCCATGTCAGGCATTTCAAGGTCGCATACCAAGACATCAAATTCGTGTTCCCGTGAATCGATAATATTTAGAGCGACACGCCCGTTTTCAGCACACACAACCTCACCCACACCGATTTCCCGGCACAGGGCTGCCACGAGTTCACGTTGGGCGCGGCTGTCTTCAACAATTAAAACTGAGATACGATTCACCCGAGCATGCTCCCTCTTGAGATATCAGAAGAGTCGTCCATTATTTGGAGATATAGTACCGATCCTGCGCGTTTCCATTTTAAGCATAGCAGATGGTAAAAAAATGTACTTAAGGTTTCATTTGGAATGATAAGACGGTTTAATGCACCAATTAAAGCCGACGAAACAATTCTTATCTCGGCGCCACGGTGTTACCATATTCGCAGCTTCCGGCACGGTGCCCTTTCCGCAGCCCGGGCGCGCCAATAAGTCAAACCACAATCGACGCACCCAGAAAAATCACGGAATTCGACAACTATGAAAGTCATCTCTTTTAATATTAACGGGCTTAGAGCCCGAATTCACCAGCTTGAGGCCTTGATCGACAAACACAGCCCCGATGTGATTGGGTTGCAGGAAATCAAGGTGCATGATGAAGCCTTTCCCCTCGAAGAAATAGAAAATCTCGGCTACCATGTGTATTTTCACGGCCAAAAGGCTCATTACGGCGTCGCCATGCTGTGCAAACAACAACCTAAGCAAGTGGTGAAGGGGTTTGCAACCGATGCGGATGACGCTCAGCGACGTATGATCACGGTTACACTCGAAGATGCTGAAGGCCGGGATATCACCATTATGAATGGGTATTTTCCTCAGGGGGATAATATTCATCACGAAACCAAATACCCTTATAAGCGCCAGTTTTATAAAGACCTGATGACCCAGCTCGAGACGCATCACAACCCGGATCAGCAACTTATCGTGATGGGTGATATCAATATTTCGCCCACCGACCTGGATATAGGGATCGGCGAAGCAAACCGTAAACGCTGGTTGAAAACCGGTAAATGTTCATTCCAGCCGGAAGAACGTGAATGGCTGGCTCGTTTACTTGAATGGGGATTTGTCGATACCTTCAGAAGCCTTCATCCGGACGTGAGCGATCGTTATTCGTGGTTTGACTATCGCTCCAAGGGTTTCGATGATAATCGGGGTCTGCGCATCGATGTGATCCTGGCATCAAAGGGGCTTGCCGCACGATGCAAAGATGCCGGGATCGACTATGAATTACGTGGTATCGAAAAACCGTCCGACCATGCTCCCATCTGGTCAAGCTTCGACAGTTAATCACGAGGTCTGCCATGATCTGGTTGCTTGTCATACTGGCATCCGTCATTAGCCTGGACAAACGGGCCCTATCGGGCCTGTTGTCGTCTCCGGCGCGCCAGACCGGCGTTTTTTCCTCTGCAGCCTTGTTATCGGTGCTTTGGTCGGTTAAGGCGGGCATTTTGCCCGGGCTGGATATCCATATCCTCGGCCTGACCGCCGTCAGCCTGATACTCGGCTGGCGCCTGGCGACCCTAAGTGCGCTGCTGGCGGCAATGCTGCTCTACGTGATGGGAAGTGTGGCATTTGAACAACTGGACACCTTTATCCTCCTGACGGGATTACTGCCCGTCTGGTTGAGCTACGGTATCTTTGTACTTAGCTACAATTATCTGCCACGACACTTTTTCGTTTATATCTTCGTGTGTAGCTTTTTAGCGGCCGGCCTGGTCGCAGCTAGTCATATCCTCAGCACAGGTCTTTATTATGTCTTTGACGGCGCCTACAGCCTGGATCAGGTCGTCGACAACTACCTGTACTTTGTTTTCCTGATCTGGTTTCCTGAAGCCATGTTAAACGGCATGATCATGACCCTTTTGATCACCTACCGCCCCCATTGGGTAAAAACTTTTTACGACAAGGATTACTTGAGCCAATGAACCTCGCATATCAGTGCCCACTTTGCCAACATCCCCTTATACGACAAGGGCACAGCTATCGATGTGAGCAAAATCACCAGTTCGATATCGCTAAAGAAGGCTACGTGAACCTGCTGCCGGTTCAAATGAAAAACAGCAGACAACCGGGCGATAACCTGGACATGGTGCAGGCAAGGCGCACCTTTCTGGCCGAGGGGCATTACCGTTTTCTTGCCGAAGCCATTGCCGGCAAGGTGAAAAAACATATTCAGCCGGAAAACCGTATCTATGATCTCGGTTGCGGCGAAGGATATTACACCCATTGCATTGCGGCAGAAAACCCGCTGGCGGAAACCTTTGGTGTCGATATTTCCAAATCGGCCATTCGCTACGCTGCGAAGCGCTATCCCGATTGCCATTTTTCGGTCGCCTCGATTAAACAGACGCCGTTCGAAACGGCCAGTGCGCAGTGCCTCATCAGTGTATTTGCCCCTCTGTTCGAGGATGAGCTGGCCCGACTGGCAGCTCCCGGCGCCAGGCTTTTCACCGCAAGCCCCGGCCCCTGGCACCTGAAAGAACTGAAGGCGCGCATCTACGAAACGGTAAACGAGCACACGCCGGTGCCGACACCAGCCGGATTTGAACGCCTGGATGAAGAAGTGGTTACGCAGGTAGTGACACTTGAGCCGGATGTCACCTTGGCATTGGTGAAGATGACCCCGTTCGCCTGGAAATTTACTCAGGCGCATCTGGATGAATTAGGCCAAAGCGACGCGCTCAGCGTCACCCTGTCTTTTTACATTACCGAATTTATTCGCAAGGATTAAAAGTATTCGCGCCTGAAACTGCTGTCCATTTTATCGAACATGTCTTTGAGCAGGGTTGCCAGTTCGAAATAGCGGGGCTTGGCGCGGCTGACGTTGCTCTGGTAACCGTGCTCAGACATTTTCTGTTCAAGCTCGCGATACCAGCTCGCCAACGCGGGAGTCAATTGAGTATTCGCCCGCTTACCTAGCCAGAGCAAACCTTGAACCGGCAAAGAGAGAAACAGCAATGCGCTGGCCAGGGCCTGGGGAAGGTATTCCGGCCCGAACCAGTTAAGTTGCACGGCCAGACTGGCTAAGGCCAAGCCGGGCATCACCTTGATTGCAAAATCGGTCGCGCGGATCACCCTGTTTTCCACAAACAAGGCGGC
>JBNKEN010000375.1:0-3843 GCA_050288805.1 Pseudoalteromonas sp. | reverse complement strand
TGTGGAGAACATCGTGGTTCAACTTCTACAGAACGCCGACCACGACATCGATCGGGCCCAGCGGGGGATTATTTACATCGATGAGGTCGATAAGCTCTCCCGGAAGAGCGATAACCCTTCGATAACCCGGGACGTCTCGGGTGAAGGGGTGCAGCAGGCGCTGCTGAAGCTGATTGAAGGTACCGTCGCCTCGGTGCCGCCGCAAGGCGGGCGTAAGCATCCGCAACAGGAATTTTTGCAGGTTGACACCTCGAAGATCCTGTTTATCTGTGGTGGTGCGTTTGCTGGCCTCGATAAGGTGATCGAACAGCGCAGCACGAAAAATACCGGTATCGGTTTCGGTGCGGCGGTTAAGTCGTCGGACGCAGCCCGTTCGCTCAGCGAAACGTTCCAGGACGTCGAGCCGGAAGATTTGGTCAAGTACGGCCTTATTCCTGAATTTATCGGTCGTCTGCCGGTAGTGGCCACCCTGACCGAGCTGGACGAAGCGGCGTTGGTGCAAATTCTTAGTGAACCTAAGAATGCCCTGACCAAGCAATTTGGCGCTCTGTTCAAGATGGAAGACGTGGAACTGGAGTTCCGTGACGACGCCCTGACAGCGATTGCCAAAAAAGCGATGGAACGTAAAACCGGCGCCCGCGGATTACGTTCAATCGTCGAAGGCGTGTTGCTTGATACCATGTACGAGCTTCCTTCCATGGACGATGTCAGTAAGGTAGTGATCGATGAAACCGTGATAAAAGGTGAATCGGCGCCGATCCTGATCTATGAAGGAAATAACCAGGATAAAGTGGCATCTGAGTAAAAAATGTCCATTTGAATCAATAAAAAGGAGCCTCAGGCTCCTTTTTTTATAAATTTGTTGAACTTTACCCCGGATATCCCCATATACTTCAATAATCTTAAAATTTGATGAAGTGCAAAGAGAATCACAATGACGCTTGAAAGAACGGATTGTGTCGAAATCCCGGTACTGGCATTGAGGGATGTGGTGGTCTATCCCCACATGGTGATCCCTCTGTTTGTCGGTCGGGAAAAGTCGATCAAATGTTTGGAAGCCGCAATGGAAAAGGACAAACAGATTTTCCTTGTGGCGCAAAAAGACGCGACGGTGGATGATCCCCAAAGCGAAGACATATATAACGTGGGTACCGTTGCCAGCGTCCTCCAATTATTAAAACTCCCGGACGGCACGGTTAAAGTATTGGTTGAGGGCACCCAGCGCGCCAAGGTCGAAAAGTTTACCAAAACCGACGATTACTTTGTCGCTAACGCCCAGTTCATTCCGTCCGAAGAGATCGAAGAGCGTGAGCAGGATATCTTCATTCGCAGCGCCGTCAGCCAGTTTGAAGGCTATGTCAAACTTAACAAAAAGATCCCGCCCGAGGTACTGACCTCGGTATCCGGTATCGATGAGCCGGGCCGATTGGCCGATACCATGGCTGCCCATATGCCGCTGAAGGTGCCGGATAAGCAAAAGGTGCTTGAAATTGCCAACGTAACCGAACGTTTGGAATTCCTGATGGCGCAGATGGAAGGCGAGATTGACCTGCTGCAGGTCGAGAAAAAGATCCGCGCCCGGGTTAAAAAACAGATGGAAAAATCGCAGCGTGAATACTATCTCAACGAGCAGATGAAGGCGATTCAGAAGGAATTGGGTGAACTGGACGATGTGCCCGATGAATTTGAAGGCTTGCAGAAGAAAATCAACGAAGCCGGTATGCCGAAAGAAGCACAGGACAAGGCCCAGGCCGAGCTGAACAAGCTTAAGATGATGTCGCCGATGTCGGCCGAGGCCACAGTGGTGCGTTCTTATATCGATACCATGATCAATGTACCGTGGAAGAAACGTTCCAAGGTGAAAAAGGACCTGGCGGGCGCGCAGAAGATTCTGGACGCCGACCATTTCGGCCTGGAAAAGGTCAAGGAACGGATCATCGAATATCTTGCGGTACAGCAGCGTACCAATAAGCTGAAGGGGCCGATCCTTTGTTTGGTGGGGCCTCCCGGCGTAGGTAAAACCTCGCTCGGTCAGTCTATTGCCCGCTCCACGGGGCGTAAGTATGTACGTATGGCCCTCGGCGGGGTGCGTGACGAAGCGGAGATCCGTGGTCACCGCCGTACCTACATAGGTTCTATGCCCGGCAAGTTGATTCAGAATATGACCAAGGTCGGGGTTAAGAACCCGCTGTTCCTGCTCGATGAAATCGACAAGATGTCGTCCGATATGCGCGGCGATCCTGCTTCGGCCCTGTTAGAGGTGTTGGATCCCGAGCAAAACAGTACCTTCGCCGATCATTATCTCGAAGTGGACTACGATTTGTCGGACGTCATGTTCGTGGCGACTTCCAACAGCTTCAATATTCCCGGGCCGCTTTTAGACAGGATGGAAGTGATCCGCCTGTCCGGTTACACCGAGGACGAGAAGCTCAATATCGCCAAGCAGCACCTCATCCCCAAGCAGATAAAACGCAACGGGCTGAAGGACAGCGAGGTCGTTATCGAAGACAGCGCGATCATCGGCATCATACGTTATTACACCCGCGAAGCCGGTGTGCGTTCGCTGGAGCGGGAAATCTCCAAGTTGTGCCGCAAGGCGGTGAAGAACATTCTGCTCGACAGCAAGCTCAAGCAGGTGGTCATCAACCAGGAAAATCTGGAAGAGTTCCTCGGTGTGCAGCGTTACGACTACGGCAAGGCGGAAGGCGACGACCGCATCGGTCAGGTGACGGGTCTTGCCTGGACCGAAGTCGGCGGCGATCTGCTGACCATCGAGTGTGCGGCGGTGCCGGGTAAGGGCAAGCTGACCTACACGGGTTCACTTGGTGATGTAATGCAGGAGTCGATTCAGGCGGCCATGACGGTGGTGAGAAATCGCTCCGAGAAGCTGCGCATTAATGCCGACTTTTATGAAAAACGCGATATTCACGTGCACGTGCCGGAAGGGGCGACGCCGAAGGATGGCCCGAGTGCGGGTATTGCCATGGTGACGGCGTTGGTTTCAAGCCTGACCGGCAATCCGGTTCGCTCCGCCGTGGCGATGACGGGTGAAATTACCCTGCGCGGTGAAGTACTGCCTATTGGCGGTCTGAAGGAAAAACTATTGGCTGCCCATCGCGGTGGAATTAAAACCGTGGTGATCCCCAAAGACAACGAACGCGACCTCAAGGAAATTCCCGAGAATGTTCGTGAAGGCCTTGATATACATCCGGTTCAGTGGATTGATGAGGTCTTGTCCCTGGCGTTGGTTCATCCGGTAGAAAGTTTTTCGCTCGAAAGCGCAAAAAAGCAGGAAAAATCGTAAAAAAAGTGCTGTAAAGGGCTTTTCAAATCGTAAAGGTGTGATAAGTTAAGCACTGGTTTTTAAGCCCAGGCCTTGTGTGGCCTAGGCTTGACGCAAATTTTAGGATTAGAAAACCGCTCCCATGGTTTTTCTAAAATTGATAGCAAAGTGATTACAACAAGTTGCTGGTAACAGTAAAAAATCGCTCTTGATAATAACAATGTAAGGGGATGATATTGTGAATAAGTCTCAATTAATCGATCAAATCGCAGCTGACGCTGATATCTCTAAAGCGGCTGCTGGTCGTGCGTTAGATTCATTCATCGAAGCCGTAACTGGCGCTCTGAAAGATGGTGACTCTGTTGCGCTGGTAGGCTTTGGTACTTTTTCTGTTCGTGAACGCGCTGCGCGCACGGGCCGTAACCCACAGACTGGCGAAACAATCCAAATTGCTGCTGCGAACATTCCTTCGTTCAAAGCAGGTAAAGCGCTTAAAGACGCAGTTAACTAAGCTTGGGGCCATCAGGCCGCAAGCTTGCCGCTGAGACCTAAATGGGACA
>JBNKEN010000374.1:0-3586 GCA_050288805.1 Pseudoalteromonas sp. | reverse complement strand
AGGCAAAGCGCTATCAAGTTTTCGATATCCCGGCGCTGCACCAGGGGACGGGCGGCGTCATGCACCAGCACCCAGTCGACTCCTTCGCCTTCAAGGGCGTCGAGCGCATTCAGCACGGAATCGGCCCGCTCATTGCCGCCGTCGACCCGCATCACCTGCTGCGGGGAAAAATCGAGCGAGGGAAAATACCCGTCATCGCATCCCACGGCCACGACCATAAGAGCGACACCGCTTACTTCGGCCAGCCGGGATACGGTGTGTTCGAGAATCGTGCGCCCTGCCAGGCGAATATATTGTTTAGGTAGCTGTGCCCCCATTCGGCTGCCGACACCGGCGGCGGGGATCACGATGGCAATCTTAATTGGATGTGACATGTTATTTTTGCTGCGCGGGCAGAATGCGGTAAAAGGTTTCGCCGGGCTTGATCATGCCCAGTTCGTTGCGGGCGCGCTCCTCCACCCCTTCGAGGCCGAGCTTGAGGTCCTCGATGTCGGCCTTAAGGAGCTTGTTGCGCTTTTGCAATTCGTGATTGGCCTCGGTATGACCGGCAACCGCGGTACGTAACCTTGTATAGTCCCGCACGCCGTTATGGCCGAACCACAGTTTGTACTGCAGCGACACTAACAGGGCCAGTAAACAAAGTTGAAACAGGCGCATCAAATACTCCGTGGATTCACACCGTGTCGGTCAGTCTGGGTCTGGCGAAATTACGCCAGTCGATGCGACTTGCCAACAGCATTTCTCGTAACGACAGCAAGCGCGGCGCAACCCGTTTATCATTCTGCCAGCGATGGCCGCAGCAGGCGGCCGTCATCACGCTTTTATCGGGTTTCAGTAAACAGGCATCTTGTTGCTGCAGCGAACGTCCGTCCAATGCAAACCAGCCGTGTTCATTGCAGTGCAGTTTGTCGCTCTGCCGTCTGTCTAGGCTGTCTATTCTAACCGTAACGCCTGACGCTGAAAACAGTAAAACCGGCACAACCAGCCCCAGTTGCAGGGGTTTTTTGTAAAAAAGCGCGGCCGCGTCCGCTTTGGCGAGCGGCGCATGGGTAGCCTGCTTGGCGAGCCAGCTGCCGTTTTGGCTGTCGAGTGTCAGCGGTGCATTGCCGGTCACTATGTGATGAGCGGCGCGTTCGATATAAAAAGGCAGGCTGGATAAAAGGCGGCGCAGACGTTCGGCATCGGGTTCTAGCGCCAGCCGTTTGACCTCACGCACATAAAGGGCATTACACAGCTCGGCATACAAGGTGCGCTGCCGATCCGTTTGAAATAATTCTGATTGTAAGCCCGACTGCGTATTCACCTGGCCCCCCGACGGCGTAGGTTATCGCTGTTTTATAGCATAGCCGCTAAGGGTAAGTGAATGTTTTTTCACCCGTCTTTACGGATGCTCGCCCAGCCTAGCACGGCCGTTTTCAAGAAACTGCACCACCGAACGGCGTTTTTTGCCGATCAGCAGGCTGCCGTCGACCAGAAACATAAAGTTTTGCCAGCAGCGTTTGAACACCCCGAACTGGGTTTCGATCACGCTGTCGCGGGCCATGCAGAAATACACCGTGGTGTTGTCTTCCCAGCCGAGAAAATCGAGCAACGCCTGGGGCGGCAGTGCCTCACCGGCCTCCCAGTCGGATTCCCAGTCGACCATTTCGTCTTGCCAGTTCGCGCCGTTGCTGACCCAGTCGGACTGGCTGAAAAAATCGGGATGATCGTTTTCACGACTGATAAAGGTGCTCCACAGCACGGCGGCCCGCTCCCTGCTCATGGGCTTGATGCGCACCCTGTCGTCTTCGCTCAAGGGCAGCTCCTTGTGGCGAAAAACCCAGGCTTTTTTAAACTCGTCGAGCGGAATATAGTTCATGACAGGGGCACTACTGTTGAAATTATGGAACAATGTCGGGCCGTGATTATACCTCAGCCAGCGAGAGAACCAAACCATGCAGGAAGAATTAAAACCGGGCCTTTATCAACATTACAAGGGGCCCAAATACAAGGTGCTTTATGTCGCCCGCCACAGCGAAACGAGCGAACAGCTGGTGATCTACCAGGCCCTGTACGGCGAATTCGGGATCTGGGCCCGCCCGCTTGCGATGTTTTGCGAGCACGTGGAGATTGAAGGGCAAAACAGACCGCGCTTTGCCTACCTCGGCCCGGATGCCTGACCCATTGCTCGCTTGGAGCCCCCGTCAAAATATGGCACACTCAGGCATCACAGCTCAGACCAGAATAAGGGTAAAAGGTGTATTTCAAAGGTACCGAAAACTATATCGCCAGCCCGGCGCTGCAACAGGCCGTCAACGCCGCTATCTTGCTGCAAAAGCCCCTGCTTATTAAGGGAGAGCCCGGCACCGGCAAAACCATGCTGGCCGAGGAGCTGGCCAAAAGCCTGGACACCGAGCTGATCCAATGGCACATCAAGTCGACCACCAAGGCGCAGCAAGGCCTGTACGAATACGATGCGGTATCGCGCCTGCGCGACAGCCAGCTCGGCGACGAACGGGTGCACGATATCGGCAACTATATCGTCAAGGGCAAGCTGTGGCATGCCTTCAGCGGCGAAAAACGCCCGGTGCTGCTGATCGACGAAATCGACAAGGCGGATATCGAATTTCCCAACGACCTGTTGCTGGAACTCGACAAGATGGAGTTCCATGTCTACGAAACCGGCGAGCGGGTTGTCGCCAAACAGCGCCCCATCGTCATCATCACCTCCAACAATGAAAAAGAGCTGCCGGATGCCTTTCTGCGCCGCTGTTTTTTCCATTACATCGACTTTCCGGATCACCAGGAAATGACGCGGATCATCGACGTCCATCACCCGGATATCAAACAAAACCTGGTGCGTGAGGCGCTCGAGGTGTTTTTCAACCTCCGCGAGGTCGGCGGTCTGAAAAAGAAACCGTCCACCAGCGAGCTGCTCGACTGGCTCAAGCTGTTGATGGCGGAAGATCTCGATCCCAAGGTGCTGCACGACAAGGCGCACCAGGGCGGGCTGATGCCGATGTTCGGTGCCCTGCTAAAAAATGAGCAGGACATCTCGCTGATTGAAAAACTGGCCTTTATGAGCCGCCGCTGACATGCTGATCGGCTTTTTCCAGACCCTGCGTAAATACAAGGTGCCCGTCAGCCCGCGGGAGTTGCTGGATCTGATCAATGCGCTCAAACAAGGGGCTGTGTTTGCCGACATCGAAGGGTTCTATTTCCTCGCCCGCACCGTGATGGTCAAGGACGAAACCCACTTCGACCGTTTCGACAAGGCCTTTGCCGACTATTTCTCGGGCCTTCAAGACCTCGATTTACTCGAATCCCTGAGGCAGGAATACGCCCTGCCCGATGACTGGCTGCGCAAGGAATTCGAGAAACACCTCAGCGAGGAAGAAAAACGCCGGCTCAACGCCCTGGGCGGCCTCGACAAGCTGATGGAAACCCTGAAACAACGTCTGGAAGAGCAGCAAAAACGCCATGCCGGCGGCAATAAATGGATAGGCACAGGCGGCACTTCGCCGTTCGGCGCCTACGGCTATAACCCGGAAGGGGTGCGTATCGGCCAGGACGGCAACCGGATGCGGCGCGCGGTCAAGGTGTGGGA
>JBNKEN010000373.1:0-2186 GCA_050288805.1 Pseudoalteromonas sp. | reverse complement strand
CTTGTTCAGCATGGCGCCGTCAAGATTGCCGTAGTTGCTCAGCTGTGACTTGTCGATCGCTTGCAGCAGATTTTCTTTTCTCAGCTTTTCAACGTAATAGGTCGAAGGCACGACCACATCGTAGCCCTTGCCGTCGAGCAGCTTGAGCTTGGCATACATGGCCTCGTTACTTTCATAGGTGGCGTATTCGACCTCGATGCCGGTTTCGGCCGTGAACTCCTGCAATACCGCGGCCGGGATGTATTCCGTCCAGTTGTAGATCACCACCTTTTCAGGTTTGCTTGCCTCGGCACGGGCCGTTTCCTTTGCTTGTTCTGCGTTGTCGGAACAGCCGGCGAGGGCGGCAAACGCTGCCATTAACACCATAGGTTTATTCATGTGTTTTCTTCCTTCGAATAAGGAGTTGAGAAATAATGACAAGTGTCAGTGATAGTGCCAGCAACAAGGTTGAGATGGCGTTAACTTCGGGGGAAACCCCCACTTTGACCATAGAATAGACCTTCAATGGCAAAATTTCATAACTGGGGCCGGTGACAAAGGAACTGACGATCACGTCATCCAGCGACAGGGTAAAGCTTAACAACCAGCCCGCGATGACTGCAGGTTTTACCAGCGGCAGGATAATCTCCCAGAAGATGCGCAGCTCGCTGGCGCCTAGGTCCTTGGCGGCATTAAGCATCTTGATATCGAAATCCTTGAGCCGCGAATACACGGTCACAATCACAAAGGGCAGACAAAAGGTAATGTGGGCTATCAGCAGGGAAATAAATCCGAGCGAGATGCCGAGGGTAATAAACACGGTCAACAGGGCAATGGCCATGACGATTTCCGGCGTCAGCATGGCGACAAAGACCATGGATGAAAGCAGCGTTTTACCGCGAAATGTATAGCGATAAAGTGCCACCGCCGCCAGGGTTCCGATCAGGGTGGCCATCGTGGCCGCTATCACGGATACCGTCAGCGAGTGCCATCCGGCCTGCAGCAGGGCATCGTTATTAAACAGCTTTTGATACCATTTCAGGGTGAAACCGTCCCATTTGATGCCGTATTTCGAGTTGTTGAACGAGTTGCTCACCAACACCATGATCGGCAGATAGATCAGCAGCAGCACCAGCCAGATATACAAGGTTTTAAAAATTCGCATCATGAATACCCCCTTGTTTGCTGGTAAAGCGACTGGCCTGGTAATAAAGCCAGAGCATCAGGGCCAGCAGAACGAGCAACAACACGCTGAATGCCGCTCCGAACGGCCAGTCGCGAGTTGCCAGGAACTGTGTTTTGATCACGTTGCCGAGCAACAGGTTTTTCGCGCCGCCGAGCAGATCCGCGATATAGAACATGCCCATGGACGGCAACAATACCATCAGGCAGCCCGCCACAATGCCGGGCATACTGAGCGGCAGCGTGATGTGCCAGAAGCGTGACCAGGCATGGGCGCCGAGATCTTTTGCCGCCAGGTTGAGGCGCAGATCCATTTTTTCCAGTGAGGAATAAAGCGGCAGGATCATAAAGGGCAGCAAAATGTAGCAGAGCCCGAGGATCACCGCCCCTTGGGTGTACATCAGCTGCAACGGCTTGTCGATAAGGCCGACGGCGAGCAGCGACGAATTGATCAGCCCCTGCTTACCCAGGATAAACTGGAGCGCATAGGTTCTGACCAGTGAATTGCTCCAGAACGGCACTATCATCAGGAATAAAGTCACCGCCTGCCATTTCTTCTGGATTTTCACCAGGCTCATGGCAAACGGATAGGCAATCAACAGGCAGAGCAGGGTTGCCAGCAGCGACATTCGAAACGAATCCCATAAGACCTTGAGGTACAAGGGATCGACCGCCCTTTGGTAGTTTTCCAGGTTGAGCGGGAGGCTGATAAAGTGCTGCGGATCCCGGGTAAACAGGCTGGTGATGGCAACCAGCAGGCTGGGGAAAAACACAAACAGGGTCAGCCAGGCGGTGGCAAGCCCGATAGAGATAAACTTAAACAGTTGGCCGTTAGCTTTCATAGGGCAACACAACCTCCCAGCCGGGTACCCATTTGACCGCCACTTTTTGATTCGGCCGGTAATCGAACGAAGGATCATCTTCATCGAAGAATTCGCTGCTGATAAGCTCGAGACCCGAGTTCAGTCGGATCAGTGAATCCAGGGTTTTACCCTTATAGTTGCGCTCGACAACGGTGCCCACCA
>JBNKEN010000372.1:0-3654 GCA_050288805.1 Pseudoalteromonas sp. | reverse complement strand
AAGGGGAACCTTGGTTCGCTCGTCATGGCAAACCCTTGCTGCCTGCAAACTGCATGAAGGCCGTCGGCAGCCATAACCGACTTAATGCCCTGGCCGTGATGGCGTTGCTTGACTCGTTTGATATCGATATTGACGTTTATCGTGAGGTGTTCGGCCATTTCGAGGGGCTTGCCCATCGCTGCCAGTTCGTCGCCGAATACTACGGCGTGCAGTATTTTAATGATTCCAAGGCCACCAATGTCGGTGCGACGATCGCCTCTATAAAAAGTCTGGCGGGGGCGGCGGAAGGGCTGATCCTGATCGCCGGTGGCGATGCCAAGGGCGCGGATCTTTCGCCGCTTAAGCCTTACCTTGGCAAGCTGGTGAAAAAAATGTTCTGCCTGGGGCGCGATGCCGACAAGCTGGTGGCCCTGGACGAACGTGCGGTCAAGGTGACGGATATGGCCGAGGCGGTGCGAAGGGCGAGTGAGGTTGCGGTCAGCGGCGATATCGTGCTGTTGGCGCCGGCCTGTGCCAGCCTCGACATGTACCCCAGCTATATCGCCCGGGGTGAGCATTTTGTGCAATGTGTGCGGGAGATGCGGGCATGAGCATACTGACTCGTCTGAAAGAGACCATTGCGCTTAAGCCGTCGTCGAGCCTGTACGATGTGCCCTTGCTGTATTGTATGTTGTGCCTCATCGGTGTCGGTTTCGTGATGGTCACCAGCGCATCGATGCCGGTCGCCGAGCGCCTGTACGACAACCCCTATTACATTACCTATAAGCACAGCGCATTCTTGCTGATGTCGTTCGTGCTGTTTTGGATGGCCACAAGCGTGCCGATGGCATGGTGGAAAAAGGCCAACCCCTATCTGCTTTTAATCGGCGTCGGCCTGCTTATCGTGGTGCTGGGTATCGGCCGCGAGGTCAACGGCTCGAAGCGTTGGATCCCGGTGGGACCGATAGGCATTCAGGCCTCGGAGGTCGCCAAGCTGTTCTTTTTCAGTTACCTGGCCGGTTACCTGGTGCGCAAGCGCGACGAGGTACAGGAAAACCTTAAGGGATTTATCAAGCCGATCAGCGTGTTTATCGTCTATGCGGGACTGATTCTGCTGCAGCCGGACCTCGGCACCGTGGTGGTGATGTTCGTCACGACCGTGGGCCTGTTGTTTTTGGCGGGCGCCCGACTGTGGCAGTTCTTTGCGCTGATCCTTGCCGGGCTAGGCCTGATGATCTGTCTGATCGTCTTCGAGCCCTATCGCTGGGCGCGGGTCGTCGGTTTTCTCGAGCCCTGGGATGACCCGTTCGGCAAGGGATATCAGCTGGTGCAGTCGTTGATGGCCTATGGCCAGGGTGACTGGTTCGGGCAGGGACTCGGCAACAGCGTACAAAAGCTGCAATACCTGCCGGAAGCCCATACCGACTTTATTTTTGCGGTGATCGCCGAGGAGTTGGGATTTGTCGGCGTGGTCAGCATTCTGGTACTGCTTGCGACCCTGGTGTTCCGCGCCTTGCTGATCGGCCAGCGGGCTCTCAAGAACGGTAAGGAATACGAGGGCTACCTGGCGCTCGCCATCGGTATCTGGTTTGCGTTCCAGAGCATGGTGAATATCGGCGCCAGCGCGGGCATCTTGCCGACCAAGGGTTTGACCCTGCCGTTCGTTTCCTACGGCGGTTCGAGCATGCTGATCATGACCATAGCCACCGGTATTCTGCTGCGGGTCGATTTTGAACTCAAGATGGATACCAAGCAGGCGACATCGCGCGGCGGGCGTTCAGCCAGGTCGGCGCACCTGAAGGAGGCGCTGGTATGAACAAGCGTCTGATGGTGGTGGCAGGCGGCACCGGCGGGCATATTTTCCCCGGCATTGCGGTGGCCGATGAATTGAAACGTCAGGGCTGGCAGGTAAGCTGGCTCGGCACCCGCGACAGAATGGAGGCCGAGGTGGTCCCGGCCCACGGTATCGACATTGATTTTATCGAGGTCAGGGGCGTGCGCGGCAACGGCCTGAAACGCCTTATCAAGGCCCCCCTGATGATCCTGAAGGCGTTTTTCCAGGCCCGCCGAGTATTGAAACAACGCCGTCCCGATGTGCTGTTGGCCATGGGCGGTTATGTCACCGGCCCTGCCGGTTTGGCGGCGAAAAGCCTCGGTATTCCGCTGGTGATCCATGAACAAAACGCGGTTGCCGGTATGAGCAACCGCTGGCTGGCAAGGCTGGCCGATCGCGTCTTGGGGGCGTTTCCGAGCGCATTTCCCGGCAAAATGGAAGTGGTCGGTAACCCGGTACGCGAGAGTGTCGCGGCCATCGACGGCGAGCGGAAGCAAGGCCCCGTGCGTATTTTGGTGGTGGGCGGTTCGCTCGGCGCCCAGGCGCTGAACGAGACCCTGCCGGGAGCGTTTGTTGAATTGAATCGCGACGCAGCGCTTGAGGTGTGGCACCAAACCGGCAAGGGGCACCAGGCCTCGGTGAGCGACGCCTATAAGGATTGCGGCTTTAACGTGCGGGTTGATCAGTTTATCGATGATATGGCCGCAGCCTATGGCTGGGCCGACATGGTGGTGTGCCGGGCCGGAGCGCTGACGGTGAGCGAAATCGCCGCGGCGGGAAAAATGGCGGTGTTTGTGCCTTATCCCCATGCGGTGGACGATCACCAGACCGCCAATGCCAATTATCTGGTCGAAGAGCATGCGGCCCTGCTGTTGCCCCAGTGGCAGATGAACCGGGAGCGCCTGATAGAGTTGCTGACGCCCTACGTACAGCAACCGGACTTGATTAGCGAGATGGCCAAGAAAGCAAAAGCCCTGGCCAAACTCGATGCCACGGCGCAGGTTGCGCTGCGCTGTGAGCAGGTAACTGAATGAAAGAGATGCGAGTGAAAGAAAACATGCACAGACCCGCAATGCGACGGGTAGAGACAATCCACTTTATCGGCATCGGCGGTGCCGGAATGGGTGGTATTGCCGAAGTACTGGCCAACCAGGGATACCGTATTACCGGCTCGGACATAGCACAAAACGCCATGACCGAGCGTTTGATCCGGCTTGGCGCTGAAGTGTTTATCGGTCATCACGAAAACAATATCAAGGACGCCTCCGTGGTGGTGGTGTCGAGCGCCATCGATTACGGCAACCCGGAAATCCAGGCCGCCAAGGCCGCGCGCATTCCCGTGGTGCGTCGCGCCGAAATGCTGGCCGAACTGATGCGTTTCAGCCACGGCATAGCGGTGGCCGGTACCCATGGCAAGACCACGACAACCAGTTTGATCGCCAGTATTTTCGCCGAGGCCCAGCTGGATCCGACCTTTATCATCGGCGGCCTGCTCAACAGCGCCGGCAGCAACGCCAAGGTGGGGTCGAGCCGTTACCTGGTGGCGGAGGCCGACGAGAGCGATGCGTCTTTCCTGCATCTGCAGCCGATGGTCTCCGTGGTCACCAACATCGAGGCGGATCACATGGACACCTACGAAGGCAGCCTCGACAAGATGAAGGACACCTATGTGGAGTTCATTCACAACCTGCCCTTCTATGGTCTTGCCGTGGTCTGTATCGATTCGCCTGTGGTGTTGGAACTGATGCCGCGTTTTGCGCGCCAGACCCTGACCTACGGTGAGTCGAAGGATGCCGATTACCGGATGAGCGATTTTAAACAGCAGGCCAATACCAGCGAAT